>NZ_JAAAYH010000011.1:0-58359 GCF_018035285.1 Streptomyces sp. MK37H
GTTGTCGACGGCGGCGCCGGCGTCGGTGTCGGCTTGGATGCCGGGGACGCTCAGCGACAGGATCTGAATGTCGATGCCGTGCGCGTCCATCTCGGGAAGACGGTGCTCCTCAAAGTCACCCAGGCGTCGTCCCCAGTCCTTGACGTACTGGTCGCTGACCTGGATCTTCTGGGGCGACGAGGGTTGGCGCGAGAACAACTCCGGGATGATGAAAGCTTCTTCCAACGCGATGTAGGTCATGGCAGGGCTCCTTCGTCGTGCCTTGTGGTGGTGTGGCGGTGATCGGAGGCGGTAGGCAGGTCTCGGACAGACTGGCCCCGCTCTCAGGAACGATGCTGCTGGCCTCGGCGTCGGGCAGCCCGGGGCAGCGTTCAATGCTCTAGGGTCTGCCGTTCGCTGATCGGGACGGAGCGGAACCGAGAGCGGTGCCACGTCGCGTACGGTGAGCGGCGCCGATCCGTGCGTACCAGTCGATGAGTTCTGGTCTGTCGACGCTGCCAGGGTCGACCACGGTGCCCTGGGCGTCTCCGCGCAGCAGACGTTTCACGGGGACTTCGAGTTTCTTGCCGGTGCGGGTGTGCGGTATGCCGGGGGCCTGGATGATCTCGTCGGGGACGTGGCGGGGGGAGGCGCCGTGGCGTATGGCGTCGCGGATCTTCTCGCTCAGCACGGAATCGACGTCGATGCCGTCGGTGGTGGTGACGAACAGCGGCATCCAGTAGCCGCCGCCGTCCTGCTCGACCCCGACGACGAGGGCTTCCGCGATCTCCTCGAGCTGCTCCACCGGGCCGTAGATGTCGCTGCTTCCCATGCGTATGCCGTGACGGTTCAGCGTCGCGTCGGACCGGCCGTGCATGATCACCGAGCCGTGGTCGGTGATGGTTATCCAGTCGCCGTGCCGCCATACCCCCGGGTAGACGTCGAAGTAGGCGCCGCGGTAGCGCGAGCCGTCCGGGTCGTCCCAGAAGTACAGCGGCATCGACGGCATCGGCCGGAGCACCACCAGCTCCCCCACCTCGCCCCGCACCGGCATGCCGTCCGGGCCGAAGGCTTCCACGGCCACGCCCAGGCAGGGGGCGGACAGCTCACCGGCCCAGACCGGCGTGGTGGGTGCGGCGCCGAGGAACGCGGTGACCACGTCGGTGCCGCCACTGGTGCCCACTACCTGTGTCCGGGGCCCGAGCTCGCCTGCGACCCAGTGTTGCAGGTCGGCGGGGAACGCCGAGCCGGTGACCCCCAGGCGCTCGAGCGAGGCCGGATGGTGGTCGGCGAGCCGCACACCGGCCTTGCGGCACGCCGCCAGGTAGCCGGGGCTGGTGCCCAGGACGTTCACCTCCAGTCGGGCCGCGAGCCGCCAGAGCGCATCGGTGCCGGGATGGGCCGGGCTGCCCTCGTAACAGACGGCTGTGGCGCCCAGTAGCAGACCGGCCACCAGGACGTTCCACATCATCCAGCTCGGTGTGGTGTGCCAGAGCAAACGGTCCCCGGGGCGCAGGCCCAGGTGCAGGCCCAGGTTCTTGACCTGCTCGAGCACGACCCCGCCGTGCCCGTGCACGATGCCCTTCGGCCGTCCCGTCGTGCCCGAGGAGAACACGACCCACAGCGGGTGGTCGAACGGGACTGGTACGGGGGCCAGTTCGGCGTCGCGCTCGGTGAGCGCGGACCACGGGAGGGCACCGGGCACCGCCCCTGTCGCGTCCCCCACGGCGATGGTCGCCGTGAGGGTCGGCAGTGCGTCGCGCAGGGCTTGTACATCGGCGCGGCGGTCGATGTGCTTTCCGCCGTGGAGACAGCCGGTCGCGGCGATCAGCACGGTCGGCCGGAGCTGCGCGAACCGCGCTTCGGCCGCGGCGGCGGTGTAGTCCTGCCCGCACACCGCCCAGGTCGCGCCCAGGCCGGCGGTGGCGAGGAAGGCCACGACGGCCTGCACGCCGTTGGGGAGGTACCCCACCACCCGGTCGCCCATGCGCACGCCGAGTTCGGTGAGCGCCTGCGCGAGTGAGGCGACCTGACGGCGCAGTTCGTACCAGGTGATGGCCACCGCGTCGGTGTCCTCGGTCACCGTGATGACGGCGGTGTCGGTGCCGGTCCGGTCGCGGAAGACTTCGGCCGTGTAGTTCAGCGTGCTGCCGGGAAACCACACGCCTCCCGGCAGCGCCTCGGTCGCCAGCGCGGGGCCCGCCGGGCGCTCGGGCAGACGGAAGTAGTCCCACACCGCGGCCCAGAAGCCGTTCACGTCATCGACCGACCACGCCCACAGCGCGTGGTAGTCACCGCTCAGGTCGCGTCCGGCGCGGCGCGAGGCGAACCGCGCGAAGTCGGTGATCCGGGAGTGTTCGACGGCCTGTGGCGTCGGGGTCCAGTCCGGCTGCTTCGTGCTCACCCGGCCTCCCCCTCCTTCGTGCCCTCGAGCAGTGCGACCGTCGTGTGCACCGCCTTCGCGGCCAGGGCCTCGCCCAGAGGGAGGCCCTGGGTGTCGGCGAGGGTGACGAACAGCCGGTTCCCGCCGTCGCCGCAGCACGCGATCGGCAGCAGCGCCCCAGTGTCCACCGAGCTGACCAGCTCGTTCTCCCGGACCAGGGCGACGGCGTGTCCGGTGGTGGTGGCCACCCAGACGCCGTCTCGTGTCGGCCAGATGCCGTCCGGCCGGGCGTGGGCGCCGACCAGCTGGGCGAGGTCGGCGTAGGTGCGCCGGTCCGTGAGCGCCCCGTCGTCCGCGACGGTGAAGGCGGTCAGCCGTTGCCGGGTGGTCTCGGCGACGAGCAGGGTGCGACCGTCGTCGACGAGGGCCAGGCCGTTGGGGAACTCGACGTCTTCGGTGGCCACGCGTACCGACCCGTCCGCTGCGACGCGCACCAGCCGGCCAGGCCGTGGCGGCTCACCGGCGTGCGCGGCGAAGCCGACATCGTCCACGTAGAGGTTGCCGTGCGGGTCACCGACCATGTCGCCGAGCGGACCGGTGGCCACCGCGCTCAGGTCCGCGTAGGTGGCGAACTGCTCACCGGTCCACACTCCGATGCGCCGCTCATGCATCATGGCGCCGACCAGCCGCCCGTCCGGCAGGAACCACAAGCCATTGGGTACCGCGTCCAGCCGGATGCCCCGCCAGGGACCGTCGTGGTCGGTCCACAGCTCCCCGCCCTGTGTGTCGGACAGCCACAGCGCACCGCGCTGCCAGCGGGGGCCCTCCCCCCACCTCATCCCGGCCGCGTACTTCTTCACGCCCCCGCCTCCTGTGTCGATGCCATCCGCGCCAGGTCGTGGGTGGCCTGCTCCAGTTCCGCCGTATCGGTGGCCAGCGCGAAGGTGTAGCGGTCCGGACGGATGATCGCCGCGGCCGCCGAGTGGGCGGCCAGCCAGCAGTCGACGGCCGGTCCGGTCTCCGGGACGACCACGGCGTCCAGCCGGCGCCACATCTGCCGCACGTCCGCGGACACGGCGGAGGTCACCTCCGGGTTCCCGACAACGGTGAAGCCGTATCCGCTCGCATCGTCCAGCCTCTCCCCCCTCGCGCCGCGCGGCTGCGGGCTCAGCTGCCCGATGGCGCCGCCGGGCCGGGTGACCAGGCCCGGTCCCAGCAGCGGCCGGAACCTCTCGATCGTCCGCGATCCGTTCGGCTCGGGAACCGCGCCCGTACCGAGCGCTTCGATCAGGTTGGACTGCCGGGCGGATTCCTCGATGTAGGGGCGCACGTGCGGGGCGCGCTCACTTTCGTAGGTATCGAGCAGCGCCGAGGGGCTCTCGCCCTTCACGACGGCGGCGAGCTTCCATGCCAGGTTCGCGGCGTCGCGCAGCCCGGAGCACATGCCCTGGCCGAGCATAGGAGGCATCTGGTGTGCGGCGTCCCCGGCGAGCAGCAGGCGGTTGGACCGCCAGCCGCGCACGAGCCGGGCGTGCCACTAGTAGGTGTCGGTGCGCATGATCCGGTAGCTGCCCGGTTCCAGCCAGCGGCTCAGCAGCTCGTACACCGACTGCGGTCGTTCGAATTCTGCGGCGTCGTCCTCGTCGAGCAGCATGAACTCGAAACGGAGCATCGGCGGGAAGATCGGCAGGTAGGTCACGGGCCGCTTCCCCTGGCACAGGATGAATCCGCTGTCCGCCGGGAGCTGCGCGGGGTGTTCGAAGGGGTGGATGTCGACGATGAGGGAGCGCTGAGTGCCGTGGAGGTCCTCGACCTCAGCGTACATCGCCTGCCGGACGAAGGAGTTGGCGCCGTCCGAGCCGACGGCGTAACCGGCCGTGAGCGTGGTTTCGGCTCCGGTCGACCGCTCGAGCAGCGTCAGCCGCGCCGCTGTGTCATCTTGCTCAATCGCGCTGACCGTCCAGCCGAACCAGAGGTCCACGCCGGCGTCGGCCGCGAGCAGCCCCCGCAGCCGCGACTCGAAGTCCGGCTGGTGGAACTGGTAGTCGGTGCGCCAGCCCTGGTCCGACTCCTCCTCGGGCAGCATCTGCTGAAGGAAGGCCCGCCCGTCCTCCCGGTGCAGTGTCCAGGCGGTCTGGCGCAGAAACCGGTGTTCCATGTCCTGCGCGCCGAGGGTCTGCAGAAGGCGCATGGTCTCGTCGTCGAGATGAGTGGCGCGCGGATGATGGCAGACGAGCCGGTTGGGGTCGATGGCGGCGACCCGCAACCCCTTCATCGCCAGCAGCCGTGCGAGGGTCAGCCCCACCGGGCCGCAGCCGACGACGGCGACGTCGTAGGTGTCCATGGTGTGCTCTCTCATTGTGTGTGTCCGGCCGTCGGCTCCTTGGCGCGCGGCGCGGGAGCGGGACGGCCCTGGTTCCGTGGTGCTCGTCCGCCGGCAGCCAGGGTGAGGGCTGCGCCGAGGACGGCGGGGACGGCGAAGAGGATGAAGTTCCACCGGGGTTGGAGGCCGGCCGCGAGAATCCAGCCGCCGAGCGTGGGGCCGGCGATGGCGCCGATGCGGCCCACCCCGAGCGCGACGCCCACCGCGCTGGCCCTCGCGGTCACCGGGTAGGAACGCGAGATGTACACGTTGATCAGCCCCTGGACCCCGACCGCGCCGCAGCCGCCGACGATGACGAGGGCGTAGAGCACCGGCAGCGGAAGCTGGGTGCTCATGGCGACGATCGCCGCGGCTCCGAGGGCGAAGCAGGCCGTGATCGGCCCCCGTGATCCGGCACGGTCGGCCAGGAGCGACATGGCGAGCCCGCCGACGGTGGCGCCGAGGTTCAGCAGGACGAGGAAGGTCTGGGAGTCCTGCAACGGATGGTCCGCCGTCTGCATCAGCTGCGGCAACCAGGTGTTCACCCCGAAGATGAGCAGGAACGACAGGGCCGCCATGGCGCAGAACGTCACCGTGGTGCCGAGGTAGGGCGGCTTCAGCACGAGCCACACACCGCGGCGGTCGGGGACCGGGGCCGACGCGCTGACCGCCCGGTGGTACTCCGTCGACTCGGGCAGCCAGGCGAAGGCCATGGGCAGCAGAAGCAGACCGGCGATGCCGCCGACCAGGTACTCCAGATGAAAGCCGTGCCCAGTCAGCAGGGTGTTGGCGACAAGGGCCGCGAAGGAACCGCCGACGGCGGTCCCGCACTGCACGATCCCCGAGAACAGGTTCTTCCGCCTGGCCGGGGCGAGTTCGAAGATCAGTGGGCCCATCGCCGGATAGATGGCGCCGACACCGAGCCCGACGACGCAGCGGCCCGCGCCGAACAGCGACGGAACGGGGGCCACGGCGCAGGCGAACATCCCGGCGCTGACGATCCCGATACTGATCAGCGTCGTGCGGCGCCGGCCGAACCGGTCGGTGAACTGGCCGACCAGCAAGGAGCCGACGAGCATGCCGATGGGGGTGAGGCTGCCGAGCAGGCCGACGAAGGCAACGGAGAGGTGCCAGGGACGGTAGTCCAGAAGCAGCGGTGTCGTCGCTCCGAAGGCGACAAGGTCGAAACCCTCCAGTGTCATCACTGCCAGGCCGACGGCGAGTGCGGTGCCCGTCCGCGATGAAGGCCCCGGGGACGACCGGCCGCCCCGACGGGCCAACGCTGATGTGCTCAATGTTGCGACTCCGATCTCGGCGCTCTCACCCGTCGCGACCGCTGACCGCGGCGCTGCGGGAAAGGGCGGAGGTACTTCTGTGCGGCGCGCCGACGGCGGGTCGGCTCGAGGAGGGGCGGTCCGGGCGTCGCCGGTGTGAAGCGG
Source organism: Streptomyces sp. MK37H (assembly GCF_018035285.1). Taxonomy (NCBI): domain Bacteria; kingdom Bacillati; phylum Actinomycetota; class Actinomycetes; order Kitasatosporales; family Streptomycetaceae; genus Streptomyces; species Streptomyces sp. MK37H. The sequence continues at coordinate 6,164 of NZ_JAAAYH010000011.1, forward strand.
GCAGAGCGTGCGGCGGGGCCGCGTGCCTCGCCGCGCTTCACGGTGACGGGGACGCTCAGTCGTTGACCGTGTGGGCGCCGGTCATCAGCGCGGCCAGGTCCTCGGGGGCGAGGAACGACGGCGGAGGCGGAGGTCCCCAGGCATAGAGTGCCTGCATGCCCTCGAAAGAGCGGGGCGTCCACAGTTGGTCGTCGACGATGCAGTCCATGTCGGCGTAGTACTCGCTGAAGTTGCCGGCCGGGTCCTTGAGGTACCAGAAGAAGTTCGACCCGATGTGGTGGCCGAGCCCCCACACATGACGTTCCGGGTGCTCGGTGAGCATGCGCGTGGCGCCCCGGCCCACCTCGTCGACATCCGTCACCTGCCACGAGGTGTGGTGCAGGAAGTTCAGTGGCGCCTGCTGCACCAGGACGTTGTGGTGGTCGGTGGAGCAGCGCAGGAACGCGGCCGTGCCGGGGACGACATCGCTGACCTTGAAACCGAGCCCTTCGGTGAAGAACCGCTGGGTCGACTTCTGCTCCACCGAACCGATGACGACGTGGCCCAGGGCCAGGGGCCGGACCGGGCCGGTGCGGGAGAGCACGGGTGCCCGGGTGCCGGCGCGGTCCAGGCGTCCGGGGCCGTTGTACGGGGTGGCCGCAACGGTGACCCGGGTCAGCCGGGGTGCGACACGGACCTCGACCGATACCCCGGCGACGGGTTCCCTGGTGCGCAGGGAGCCGGTGTCGCGTTCGCACGGCAGCTGGAGCCGGTCCAGGTTCGCGGCGATCCGGTCCAGGTCGTCGCCGTCGTCGGCGGCGACCGCCATTCCCAGCAGCCGCCGGACGGGAGAGTGCTCGAGGAAGAACTGCTCACCGCCCTCGACGGTGGCGAACCGTCCCGGTGCCACCTGCTCGAGTCCGAAGTCGACGTAGTAGTCGGCCGCCTCGGCCACATCCGGCACTCCGACGGTGAGTGACTGAAGCCTGTGCAAAGCCATGGGGTGCCCTTCTCTCAGGCGGCGACACAGGTCTGCCGGAGCTGTCCGATGCCCTCGATACGGGTGACGACCTCGTCTCCCGGCCGCAGGTAGCGCTGGGGGGTGCGGGCGTGCCCCACTCCTGAGGGGGTGCCGGTGAAGATCAGGTCGCCCGGCAGCAGCGGGCACACGGCGGACAGCCGTGCGATCAGTTCCGGGACCGGGAAGATCATCGAAGAGGTTCGTGACTTCTGGACGCTCTCCCCGTTGACGAGGCACTCGATCGCCAGGTCGTCCGGATCGGCGAACTCGTCGGCCGTGACCAGCACCGGGCCGGTCGGCGCGAATCCGGGGAAGGACTTGCCGAGAGAGAACTGCGGCACGGGGCCCACGGACTGCACATCGCGCTCGGAGTAGTCCTGCCCCACGGTCAGCCCGGCCACGTAGGACCAGGCGTCCCCGGCGGCAACGTGCTCCGCCCGGCGCCCCATCACCACCACCAGCTCGGCCTCCCAGTCAACGCGGCCGCCGGGCAGCCGCAGCTGCGTGTCGGGGCCGGTGAGGGACGTGGCGAACTTGGTGAAGACCGACGGGGACTCAGGCGCCGCCAGTCCGGCCTCCTCGGCGTGGTCGCGGTAGTTCAGCCCGATCGCGAACACCTGCCGCGGCGTCGGCGAGACGCTGCCGTCCGGCCCCGTCGGCGCCTGGACATCCACATCCTCCAGCTCAGCGGCCCAGGACCGGAACACGTCCCACTCCTCGAACACTGTCAGCGGATCAGCCGGGAACCGGCCCGCACTGGCCTGCTCGACATCGATCACCGCCTCTCCGGTCACCAGGCACATCCGTCCTGCTCTGGTCGTCGTCCGCATAGCGTGCTGCCTCCGGTCTTCCTGCTTCTGGACAACTGGAGTCAACGCCCTCCTCAGTCGACACGTCAATGAAATCTCGAGATTTTCTTAAAATAACTAGGTGCGCTAGAATCTGCGACATGGCGAATACCAGCTCCATGACGCGTGCCGAGGAGATCTACCAGCGGCTGCGCGCGGACATCCTCAACGGGCGACACGAACCCGGTTCACGTCTGCGCGTGGAGGCGCTGAAGGAGAAGTACGGCGCCAGCAGCGGGGTGCTGCGGGAGGCACTGCCCCGGCTGGTCGGCCAAGGGCTGGCGACCTTCGCGCCGCAGCAGGGGTTCCGGGTCGTCACCGTCTCACCCGAGCGCCTGGAGGAGCTGACCGAGGCCCGCGTGTTCATCGAGACCCACCTTGTCCGGGAGTCCGTCACCGCCGGCACCATCGAGTGGGAGTCCGATCTGCTCGCCGCACACCACCATCTCGCCCGCGTTCCCTTCTTCGGCGACGCCGGCGAAATCAACGAACGCTGGCTGAACGCCCACGCCCGCTTCCACAGCGTCCTGCTGGAGGGATGCTCCAACCGGCAACTGCGGGACATCGCCACACAGCTCCGCGAGGCAGCGGAGGTCTACCGCTGCTGGGCCCGCACGCCGACCGAGCACAGCAACCGCGATATCGCGGCAGAGCACAAGACCATCTGCGATCGCGCCATCGAACGGGACGTACCAGGCGTCGTCGAGGCGCTCAGCCAGCACATCAACATCACCACACACCTACTGCTCAACGACTACGGGCGGCGCGAGGAGGAAAGCAAGCAGGACCGCGGCCCCTCCTCCCCATGAGGCCCTGTAGTCCCAGCTCGGACACCAGGGAGCGAGTAACCCGCCGGTAGCTTTCAGGGCTTCGCGGCGGCGGTCTTCTTCGGCTGGCGGGGCACGGTCTTGGTCTTGTCTTGTCTTGTCGAGGTGTCCGTACACCGTGGAACGGGGCACGTTGAACATGTCGGCGATCTGCTGGACGGTCTTCTCCCGGGCGTCGTAGAGCTGCTGGGCGAGCTCAGCCTGGTCGGCTGTGAGCTTCGGCCGACGCCCGCCGACCCGGCCGCGGGCACGCGCGGAGGCGAGCCCGTCGTTCGTGTTCGCCACGATCGGCTCTCTCTGGAGCTCCGCGAGCACGCTGAGCATCCCGAACATGGCCCGGGCCTTCCATGGTTGCGGTGTCGATGCCCTGCTCGATGACGTGCAGCCCGATCCCGCGCTTGCGCAGCTCGGCGCCGAGGGTCACCAGGTGCAGCACGGAGCGGGAGAGCCGGTCGAGCCGGGTGACCTTCAACGTGTCGCCCTCGCGCATCAGCTGCATGACGAGATCGAGCTTGGGGCGGGAGGCTTTCGCCCCGCCGGCGACGTCGACGTGAATGTTGTCGCGGTCGACGCCGTTGCCCGCGTTGACCACATGCGTGCCCAGGCGCTGCCCGCCTGCGTGGTCGGCAACCGTCGCGACGCGCGTCGGGTCGCCCGTGATCGCGACGAGGTCGTCCAGCGAGCCGGAGGCCGCGGTGTCGAGCGCGATGTCGACGCCGTGCGGAGCGAGAGCGGAGAGGCGCTGCACGAGGCCGGGGCCGTAGGTGGTGGGAACGGCGCCGAGAGAGGTGAGGAACTCGTGGTTGCGTTCGCTGGCTGTCCCGATCACGGCGGCACCTTGTGCCACAGCGATCTCGACTGCCGCGCTGCCCACGCCTCCGGCGGCGCCCTCGACGAGAAGGGTGCGCCCCGCGACGGAGCCGAGCGCGTTCAGGCCACGCATCGCGGTCACGGACGCGAGACCGGCGCCCGCAGCCTGCTCATCGCTCCACGTGTCGGGGGCGTGGGCCCAGGCCGAGAGGATGACCAGCTCTGCGGTTGCGCCGGTGACACCGCCCAGCCCGAAGACGCGGTCGCCGCTGCTCACCCCTTGCACTCCGTCACCGATTTCGTCAACCACGCCGACGGCGTCGCGCCCGGGAATGGCGGGCAGCTCCAGGGGAAGCGGCTGGTGCAGGGCGCCGGTGCGCAGCTTCCAATCGATGGGATTGACGCTGGCCGCCGCGACGCGGACACGGATCTCACCGGGTCCGGGGTGGGGGTCGGGGGGCTGCTCGATCACCAGGCTCTCCGCTCCGCCGTATTCATGGAAGCGGGCCGCACGCATAATGTCCTGCCTTACCTTTATAGGTCGAAATGATGGTGTGCATTCGACGCCCGTTACGCTGGGTGCTGCTCATCTGGCGCACGGCAGCCGGGTCAGGTCCGCTGCCCATGCGACCGGTTGTGGGCGAGTACCGCGGTCTGTCCTGGTAACTCGCCCACAACTACGCGTTCATGTGCCGAAACGCTCGCATCGACCGTGCTGAGATCCCGGAGTGGGCCCCCGCATCATTTGCGCCAGAACAGGTGATGCGTCACGCCGCTTCGGCTGGGCACGACCTCGAGATGGAACCGGTCGAGCAGTTCATCGGGCGACTCCCAGAGGCGGAGGCCGGACCCGAGCTTCACCGGCGAGACCGCCACGTGCATGGTGTCGACGAGGCCGGCATCAAGGAACTGCCGGATGGTGGTGACTCCGCCGCCGAGTCGGACGTCCTTGCCCTGCGCTGCCGCCCGTGCCCGCTCCAGGACCGTGACCGGGTCACCGTCGACGAAGTGGAATGTGGTGTCGGAGAGCGTGATCGATGGACGCTTGTGGTGAGTCATGACGAAGACCGGGGTGTGGAACGGGGGCTCCTCGCCCCACCAGCCGCGCCAGTCATGGTCGTGCCAGGGTCCGCGCTGGGGGCCGAACTTGTTGCGGCCCATGATCTCGGCGCCGACGTTGCGTGCGAAGTCCCGCGTGAAGTAGTCGTCGAGGCCGCGGCTCCCTCCGGGGTCGGTGCGCATGGGCCAGCTCGCCGTGGCGCCGGCCCAGGCGAACAGTCTTTCGGGATTGGCGTAACCGAACGGGCTCTCGAGGCTCTGGTGCTCACCGGCACCGATCCCATTACTTGAGACGTTGAAGTTCATGACTCTCAGCAGCTGATCCACGTGTTCCCTCATCAGGTCCTGTCGCATCCTCGTGTGGCGAGGTGCCCCACATCAGGGCGTCGAACGGGAGGTGGCCGGATCGACAGCGGCCCGTGGCCTTTCCCCAAGGTGTGACCGGCACGACAGGTCACGTGTGTCGTTCGACGGCATCCCGGTGCCCGGGGGTGCGGCGTCCAGCCGGCAAGAGGCGGGCGGGTGGCGCTCTCGTCCGCCGGGGGGGCAGCCCATCAGGATGCGGCTTGAAAGGGGCGTCCGCCCCACAGGGTGCGGCTTGAAGGGGGCGTCCGCCCCCAGCGGATGCCCTTTCTCGCTGCGCACACGGGTGGGTTCCGTGCGCTGTGCGGTGAACAGCGTCCGGATGGCGGGCCTGGGCCTTGCGCCAGCGCAGGCAGGCGTGCAGGGGCCCGGGTCTGTGCGGGATGACTTGGATGGTGGGAGTTGGCCAGGTGGATGGTGGGAGTTGGCCAGGGTGAACTGCCGCAGCGGGCCGAAGTGCGCCTCGATCGGGTGGGGCCAGGAGACGTAGGTCGGGGTGAAGCTCAATCCGGGCCTTGTTCCTCTTCGCCCAGCGGCGGATAACCGGCGCCGGTGCGGGCGGAGAGGCTGTCCACGATGATGCAGATCTCAGCGCCGACGGGACGGGCGGCCCGGACCGACTCCAGTGCGGCCACGCTGTCGGCGATGCCCCTGGTGGCGCCGGTTGACACCCCCAGCCGGTCCCCGCCGGCGGAGCAGCAGCCATGGAAGCAGGCGACACCGTGGGTGCGGCGGTAGGTCGCCGGCAGCCGGCCGGGCCCACCCTGCTTGCCCTGCTTCCCCGGCAGGAGCCCACGGTGGGCCTGATCCCCAGCGGCCCGAACTCGTCGAAGGCGACGACCCGGCCCGGGAAGTGCTCCAGCACCTGTTTGCATACGGTCGAGTTCCGCAACGCCGCCGGGACCGGGGCCGGGGCCGGGCGGCCCCTTCCACGGCTTGGCGCGCTGGAAGGTGAAACCGCGGCGCAGTAACAGACGCCCATGACCGGCCCGGTGGACGGGGTCGAGCAGCGCGGACAGGTTGTGGGGGCCGGAGACAACCTCGCAGAGTTCCGTCGCCAGACCCCCGCGATGTAAAGGTCACTTGACACCCCCGGGATGTAAAGCTTACTTTCCATATATGCGGAACGAGGTACGTCAGCTGCGCATCGTCATGGGTCTCTCCCAGCAGGAGTTGGGGCGAGCGCTGGGCGTTTCCCGGCAGACAGTCAACGCCATCGAACAGTCTCGCTATGACCCATCACTGCCCCTGGCGATCCGTATGGCCCGGTACTTCGGCAAGACGGTTGAGGAGATCTTTCATGTCGACTGAACACAAGACAGAGACCACCCGCGGCCAGCGCTGGGCCGTTCCGGCCGTGGGGCTGGCCATGGGCGTCGTCTTCATCGCGATCTTCCTGGCCCGGCACGAACCCGGAATGGCTGCCGGCGGCTTCGTCATCATGGCCGCCTATGTGCTGATCCTCGTCATGGCATCGCGCCGGTCGGAGTCCGCCGCGCTGCTGCGCGGCCAGACCACGGACGAGCGCCGCCGAGCCATCAACCAGCGCGCGTCCGCGTTCACGCTGAACGTCCTCGTGCTGGTGCTGCTGGCCGGCTTCGTGACCGAACTGATCCGCGGGCACAGCGGCCACCCCTGGGATGTGCTGTGCGGGGCAGGCGGCGTGACCTACATCCTCGCCACCATCTACTTCTCGCGCCGCGGCTGACCGGCCTGCTCGCGGCTGACCGGCCCGCGGACGCTCTGGAGCGGCGACGGCCATGCCACCGCGGTGCTCACGGCGGTGGTGCCGGACTGCCGCGGCGCCCGATCCGCGCAGGGGGCAACGCGCACGCGAACAACGACGATCGGGCGCCGCAGCCAAGAGCTACCGCAGCTCGCCGCCCACCGCACGTCGATGTCCTGATCCGCCCGCCGGAAGACACCGACCGCCACGGCAGCGGTGGCGAGTACGGCCGGGTTCGCAGGCCAGGCCCCGCGAGCCCTCCACTCGGGCATGGATGCCGGCGCCGGTCAGCCACCGAGCGGTCCGCTGCACCACAGTGCGCGCGTACCGGCCGGCGCGAGCGGGGCCGGGCCCCCGGGGCCGAAGGACCTGATGCCCGGCCATGAGCGCCCGCCGGCCGCGGCTGCGGTCCGGTGCAGCGCCGGCCGCGCCACGGTCTCAATGAGTGAACACGGCCGCCCCGGAAGGCATGACGCCATCAACGGTGCCCCTGCAGCCCGTTCACACCCCACGCGACCGGCCCAGGCCCCCGAACGCAGCACCCGGGTCACCACGGGGTGCACCTGCGGCCCGGCACCGGTGCACTTGCGGCCCGGCACCGGAACGGCCCGCTCACGTTCTCGCAGCGGAACAGCGGACCGGGGACCAGCTCAACGATCTCAACGATGCGCTCCCGGGGAACCGCCCGGCCGGCGCCAGGGATCCGCGTGCCGCTGCGGACGGCCTCCGAGGAGGCCCGGCCACCCGGCGGCGCCCAGGTCAGCCCCAGAGGGAGAGCACCAGAACCAGGACGGCGACCGGGATCAGCAGCCACGGCCCGGCCACGACGAGGAACCCGGTGAAGATCAGGGCGAAATACGCCACTACCTCGACGGCGCGCCGTTTCGGCTGTCCTCGACCGCGACCAGACGGCCCTCCGCCCTTGGCCACAGCGAGGCGGTGGAAGGAGGCAAGGGCGTCACCCCCCGCACGGCGGCGGCGGGGCACGGAGCGCGGAATGGACGCGGCCACTCGAAGAGCTCACCGGCGCGGCGGCGGTGCGCAACGGCCCAGTGACCGGCCCGCGCAGCGCCGGCACACACGTCACCGAGCCGGCCACACAGGCGATCGCGCCGGTACGCCGGTCAGGCAACCTGGAGGCAACCTGACGGCGTGCGAGTCAGCCGGAAAGTTGCCCGCCCAGCGGGGATGCCTCCGCTCTACGCGCGGGGTGATGGGCGGCGCGGAGGCGCCGGCAGGGGCCGGTGCGGTACGGACCGGGGCCGCGGCCGCCGACAGCTGCCCCCATGACCGGCGGGATCCCGGACCGGGATCCCGCCCCCTTCACATGTCCGACCGCACGTGCCCCCGAAGGGCTCCGCCCAGCGTCAGGCTCCGCAGTCCGGTTGCGAACCGGTACGCCTCGGTTCGATTTACATAGCCTCGGAACCATGCCCTCCGCACCCGAATCGCTCCGACCCGGCCGCAGACGCAGCAAGAGCAGCCCCACCGCGATCCGCGCCGCGTGGTCCCAGTCGGCGTAGAACTCGCGCGTGAGGGGATCGAGGAAGATCATCCGCAGCAGGTTGTCGTACCGGGCGAAACCGCCGTACAGCTCACGCGCCATCGCGTCGGCCGCCAGCACGTCCTGCGCCGCAGCGGGCCGGCGAGTACAACCTGAACATTCACGCGGAGAGCCTCGGCATCTCGGACACCGGGGGCACCGAACCGGACGTGCGACGTTAATCGCATCCGGCTCTCCAGTGTCTTTTCTTTCTCATGAATTCTGGACGGCATGGATTATGACCATGCCGACTTCGACCGCACCACGAGGCCGTCACCTGCTCCGCGAAGACCTCCAGCAGACCTTCCGGCGCCTGGGTATGAGCTTTCACTGGCCGGACCTGCCCCGCTCGCTGGGACCGGCTGGGCGCAGGAGGTGCGCCGAGACGAGGTGCACGGCGGCGGCCAGGGCGGGGCCGGGGAGCGTGGCGAGGGAGTCGGTTCCGGCATTGATTCCGAGGTCGGCGAGTTGGACGGCGCCGGCCAGCACAAGCATCGGGTACAGGCCACACCTGGTGACGGCGAGCCAGGCCACCGCCGCGGCGATCAGCAGGGAGCGGACGCCGTACATCTCGGCGAAGAGTTCGGGACCTGCTCCCCCGGTGGCGCCCGGGAACGCCGCCGGGAGCGAGCAGGGCCAGCACGCCGAACGCCGCCGAACCGGCCGCCACCAGCACATTCACGAGACGGAGAATCCATTCGCGCCGAGAAGCATTCACGGTGTGAATCATTTTCTGGACGCTACCATCCCTGACATGGTGGAGAAAGAGGCGCGGTCGCCGGTGAACACCGTCACCTTCCGGCTCGGGGTGCTCGGCGCCTGGCAGGAGGCCCGCTACACCGAGCGGCTGGCCGGACTCGAGCTGAAGCCCAAGCACGTCGCCCTGCTCGGCGTTCTCCGGATCAAGGGGGCCGAGTCGCAGCTCGAGCTGGCCGGCGTGATGCGGGTGGCGCCCAGTCTGGTCGTCCAGCTCGCCGACCACCTCGAAGCGCTCGGCGCGATTGAACGCGTACGCGACCCCGCCGACCGCCGCCGGCAGCGCCTGACCCTCACCAAGGACGGCATCCGCCTGCTCAACGCGGCCGGCGACCTCGCCGAGGAGCTCGACGAAGAGCTGACGGCGCCGCTCGCCCCTGCGGACCGTGCGGCGCTCACCCGCATCCTCGAACGCCTGGCCGCCCACACCGGCATCCCGACCGAGTGATGAGGCGACGGGGCAGCCCTCGGCGGGGAGCACGACGGAGTTGGCGGCCGGGCCGGGGGCCGTCCTTGCCTGGCCCCTGTCCGGGCGATCATTCGCGGAGCCGGATGACCAGGGCTGCCGTTGCGGCGCCGACGCAGACGTAGCCGTGCCGGCTGCCACTACTGGGGCTCGTCCAGCTGCGGTTGTGTAGGGCGAACGCCGCGTGATGGCCGGCGGCTCTCGCGCCGACCTGTATGGCGACGTGTCGGGGTGTCAGCTGTGCGTACGCTGCTCGTCGTAGTGGGTACGGGCGGCTTCGACCGTGTCGAGGTGATCGACGACCCACCCCAGCATGGCTCGCAGTGGTGACTCGAGGCTCCGGCCCAGGCGGGTGATGCGGTACTCGATCGCCACCGGTTCCGTGGACAGCACCACTCGCTCTACCACGCCGTTGCGCTCCAGCCGCCGCAGGCACGCGGTCAACGACTTCGGTGTGACGGCGGGCAGGTGCTGGCGGAGCTCGCTGAAACGCCGAGAGCGGTCGCACAATGCATGCAGCACCAGCAGCGACCACTTGTCGAAAAGCTGGTCGAGCAGGCGGCGCCCCTCGTCATCGAGCTCCATCCCGGCCATGTCGGTTCCCTTCGTGATACCTGGTTCCTTTGAGGTATACCACCGCCACGAGATATACAGAAGATACCTAGTAAGCGCGGCCAGCGAAGGCGGAACTCATGACCCACGAATACTCGGCCCTCACGGTCTCCGTCACCGACGGTGTGGCCCAGGTCACCATCGACAACCCTCCGCTCAACCTCTTCGACTCCACCCTTCTGCTTGATCTGGACCGGCTCGCGGACTCGATGTCCGGCAACGATGACGTCCGGGTGATCGTTTTCGACAGCGCGGACCCGGACTTCTTCGTCGCCCACGGCGACATGACGATGGCCGACGACCCGGCCTCGTTCGGAGAACTCCCCATCGCGCTTGAGGAAGATCAGTCGCTGAACCCGATGATGCGGCTTCACGAGCGCATCCGTTCGCTGCCGCAAGTCACCATCGCCAAGCTGCGGGGGCTGGCACGTGGTGGCGGTGCGGAACTGCTGTCCGCAATGGACATGCGATTCGCGTCGCTCGAGCACGCCGGTCTGGGACAGATAGAGTGCGGGATGGGGATCATTCCTGGCGCGGGAGGCACCGCATACTTGCCCGGTCTCGTCGGCCGCGCACGGGCCCTGGAGATCATCCTCGGCTGGCAGCTGATCGATGCTACGACCGCGGAACGGATCGGATGGGTCAACCGGGCCGTGCCGAGCGCCGAACTCGACCACGTCGTCGACACCCTCGCCGCCCGCATAGCCGCTCTGCCGCACGGCGTCGCTCGCGCCGCGGTCGAAGCGGTCGACGCCGCGACGGAGTCCACCACTCATGGCCTGCAAAAGGCGAACGAGCTTTTCGGTCGCCTCTTCGCCGAACCCGTCGTAGGTCGTTTCACCAGGGCCGCACTGGCCGCCGGCGCACACACCCGCGACGGAGAACGCCGCCTCGAAGCCATCGTCGACAAGCTCACCTCCTAGGACTCCGTTAGGTCCTTGCGGATCTTGCGGTGTGGTGTCTGATGCGGGGTGTGGGCAGAGGCGGACGGCAGGTGGTGCAGATGCCGGTCCAGCAGTTCAGCAGGGCCTGGAGGGCGTCGAGGATCTGGTAGAGGGTGAGTCCGGTGTGTCGGCTTTTGGGGCCGGCCGTTGTTCGGTGAGGAAGGCATGGGCGGCGGTGACCAGGGTGGCGTGGTGGTGCCACCTCGCGGCCGTGAAACGGGACATCGCCGAGGTGCTGACCACCTCGCAGGACTGGTGGCCGGCCGACTTCGGCAACTACGGCCCGCTGATGATCCGTATGGCCTGGCACAGCGCGGGCACGTACCGGATCAGCGACGGCCGCGGTGGCGCCGGTGCCGGACAGCAGCGTTTCGCCCCCCTCAACAGCTGGCCGGACAACGCCAGCCTCGACAAGGCCCGCCGTCTGCTGTGGCCGGTCAAGAAGAAGTACGGCCAGAGCATCTCCTGGGCCGACCTCATGATTCTCACGGGCAATGTCGCCCTGGAGCAGATGGGCTTGACGACCTTCGGCTTCGGCGGTGGCCGTGCGGACGTCTGGGAGGCCGAGGAGGACGTCTACTGGGGCCCGGAGACCACCTGGCTCGGCGACCAGCGCTACACCGGCGACCGCGAGCTGGAGAACCCCCTCGGCGCCGTCCAGATGGGTCTCATCTACGTCAACCCGGAGGGCCCGAGCGGCAACCCGGACCCGATCGCCGCAGCCCGCGACATTCGTGAGACCTTCCGCCGGATGGCGATGAACGACGAGGAGACGGTCGCCCTGATCGCGGGCGGCCACACCTTCGGCAAGACCCACGGCGCGGGCCCGGCGGAGAACGTCGGCAACGACCCCGAGGCCGCTTCGATGGAGGAGCAGGGCCTCGGCTGGAAGAACTCCTTCGGTACCGGCAAGGGTGCGGACGCCATCACCTCCGGTCTGGAGGTCATCTGGACCACCACGCCCACCCAGTGGAGCAACGGCTTCTTCAAGAACCTCTTCGAGTACGAGTACGAGCTCACCCAGAGCCCGGCCGGTGCGAACCAGTGGGTGGCGAAGGACGCCGAGGCGATCATCCAAGCTGACCCACCGCGACATGGGCCCGAAGTCGCTGTATCTCGGCCCGGAGGTCCCGGAGGAGACCCTGCTGTGGCAGGACCCGCTGCCTCAGGCCGAGGGCGAGGTCATCGACGCCGGTGACATCGCGGCCCTCAAGGCCAAACTCCTCGACTCGGGCCTGACCGTCTCGCAGCTGGTCGCCACCGCGTGGGTGTCGGCCTCGACCTACCGCGGCAGCGACAGGCGCGGCGGCGCCAACGGCGCACGCATCCGCCTGGCTGGCTGCAACGCGGACAACGCCGACCGATCGCGCACGGAGAAGCGATGAAGGACTTCCAAGACCTGACCCAGTCTTCATAACGCCGCACGCGGGTGGCCTCAATTCCTCGTCGACTCCGCACGTGTCAACTACCCTCTCGGCGTGCGTAGCAGGCGCAGGCCGACGAGGCTTTGGAATGCCATCGCGGCCGCGGCCGTGGCGGCGGCCGCGAAGCCGCCGCCTGCCCCGAATGAGTCGATCGCCCAGCCAGCGACTGCCGCCGCGGCGGCCGAGCCCGCCGCACTGGCGGAGCCGAGCCAGGAGAACGCCTGGGTCAGGACGGCGTGGTGGACGGTCGACTCGGTGAGCACGGAGAAGAGCACCAGAAGGGGCTGGATCGTGGCACCGGTCACGACCACGGCCAGCCCAAGCCCGAACGGTGAGCCGACGGTGAGCAACAGCAACGTGGCGAGCGTCAGCGCGCTGGTCGCCGCCAGCAGTTGTACCGGGGGTGCGGCACGCCACCGGCGCAGCCCGTACAACCATCCGGCCAGCAGTCCACTGCAACTGGAGACGGCGAAGATCGGGACCGCGGCGCCCGTTGCATCGTGTTCCACCACGAAGGCGGTCACCGACACCTGCATGGCACCGAAGAAGACTCCGAGAGCGAGGTTGAGGCCCATCAGCACGAAGACTGCGCTGCACAGCAACGACCGATCCTTGCGGGTGTGCGCAGCGCTGTCGATCGTCGGTGGGGGCGCGCTGCCGCGCTGTGCCGCCAAGACCAGACCGCCGACCACCGACAAGGAGGCGGCCAGCACCGCCCCGACCACGGGATGTCCGGCCGCGGCGAGCGCGCTGACCAACGCCGGGCCCACGAGAAAGGCCACCGCGTTGCTGATCGACTCCAGTGCGAAAGCGGTGGGTAGTTCCGCTGCTCGGCCAGGGCGCAGTAGCGTCGCCCAGCGCGCCGCAGACATCGCGCTGAGCTGGGGAAAGCTGGCTCCGACCAGCGCACCGCCCAGAACCAGGAGGGGGGCGGGGGCATGTGCGGCGACCAGGGACATGAGGACGGCCACCGCAACGGCGTGGGCGAGCAGTGAGGGCGGCAGGACATGGGTCTGCCCGAACCGGTCCACAAGCCGGGCCAGTTGTGGCGCCACGAGCGCGTCGGTCACCGCGAACCCTCCGCTGACCAGGCCGGCTGCGGTGAAGGAGCCGGTCTGGTCGTGCACGAGCCAGACGATGCTGAGGCTGGTCATCGCAAGACCGACCCGTCCGAGCGATGCTGGCAAGAAGAAGGCTGCGGCGCCCGGGGTACGCAGCAGGGAACGATAGTTCGCCGATGGCACGGCGAGTCCATTTCGCTGCCCGGCGGGACGGCACGCCCAGATCGTCGGTGCCCGAATGTACCGACCCGTTGTTGCCGCCTGGAACCGTCCAGTGTTGGCGCGGAGAGGGGCACGCGCCCCGCACCGACTCCATCACCGGGCAGAATTCTCGATGTGCTGTTGATGGCTATGAATCGCGTAAATTCTCAGCCATCGGGGCCTGCGATGTCCATCACGCTGGAGATCGGGACCTTCCGACTCGGCCCCGCTCACGCGGAGGGCACGACTCAGCGGGCAGGATGCCGGTCTGCACCAGCGGCTCACCTCCGCTCGCGCGGAGGACACGAAGGATGCTCTCCGCGCGAGCGGAGGTGAGGCGGCCGCGATGGCACGCACCGGCCGTGGCCGCGAGACAAGTTCTCTCTGCGAGAGCGGAGAGGACCAGCAATCGGCCAAGCCCATGTGCATCACACCGCGCCCTGGCGCAGACCGGAAGAACATCCGACAGGCCCTCAGCGGCGTCCACACCACGGCGATGAACCTGCAGCGGCCGTACGGCAGCGCCTTCGAGGGGCTGCTGACGTATCTGGAGTGGGCCACGGAGTCCGCGCGGATGCTGCGCTCCCAGATCAGCGGCCGGGACCTCGACCAGCTCGTGTTCACCGACCGCTACCGGGATCTGCTGGGCAGCTGCGGCACCCTCGCCGGGACCGCCCAGCAGCGCCTCGTGAACGGCCTGGTCCAACTTGAGGTCGCCGAACGGATCGAGGCGTTCGAGGCGGCCGTGGCCGCGCTGGATACGCGGATCGGCCGATGGAGCCAGCGGGAGGTGTTCGTCGTGGCCGACTCCAGCTTCTACATCCAGAACGAGGTGAAGCTGGCCGTCGTCGGCCTGCCCGAGGTACTCGACGTGCCGCGCCGGCAGTTCGTGCGCCTGCTGTTCCCGATCGTGGTGGTCGACGAGCTGGACGACCTCAAGGACGCCAGCAAGCAGCGGGCCCGCTGGCGCGCCGCCCACACGCTAGGTCTCCTCGACGGGGTCCTCAACGGCGGCACCCACGGGGTCCTGCATGAGGGGGAACACACCGTTCGGGACGGCGAGACCCGGGGGCAGGCTCAACGTGGAGATCGTCCCCGATCCCCCGGCCACGTGCGCCTGGACCGCCCCGATGTCGAGATCATCGACCGGACGGTGGCCATCCAGGGCCCGGCCCGCCGCGACGTTCGGCTGCTGACGTGTGATGCGAGTCAGCACACTGCCGCAGCGGCGGTCGGCTCTGGTGAGTCGGTGGAGGTGGTCATGGTCCCGGCGGCCTACGCGGCCGGCCACCTCGTGGGCGCCGACCTGGCCACCTGGGGTCAGTCGGAGGGACGGCACAACCGGCTGATGATGGTCGGCCGCACCATTCGGTCTGCACTTCGACGGGCCGGAGTGCAGATCCCCGTCGGCCGTCTCGGCTCTGCGATCGACCCGAAACGGCCGACCATCTACGAGCTCGCGGACGATCCTACGATCTGCAAAGGCCGTCGGCGTGGCCTCCGCAGCACTGGTCACGCACCGAGATCCTTGGCGTCGCCGCGAAGAAGGCCATCCTGCCCGCCACCAGGGCGCTGGTCGCCTCCCAGACCGGCCGTGTCCACGCCGCCCTCGGCGACGAGCGCCGTGCCGAGCGGCACCTGGCAACTGCCGACGCACTGGTCGCGGACGGCCTCGGCGATGTGCCGGATGGAGCGGGGCTGCTCTGCGCGCGAGGTGTCCGTGGTGTCCACGTGTCGTTGTGCCTCCTTCCGGGCTGAAGGCCGGGCTGTGTGCCCGTGGCGACTCCTGTCCCGACCGCAGGCCAAGCGCGGACACTCCTGATGATGACGGGAAAAAGATGGCCCTGATGATGGCCAAATGATTGATTCGGGGTCTTCAGTAAACCCCTGCCACCGACCTAGCGTTGCGAGCACGTTAACGGCCTGGCCGTTGGCCCTGCGGGCCCGCGTGAGACGCCCCGCACGGCCTTGTTCTGATGACTTCCCGAAGGGAGAGGGCGATGGCGCCCGTGGAGTTGTTGATCGGAAGCCGGTGGCAGGCGGTCCGGGAGACCGGGCAGACCCGAGAGGTCAGGTCACCGTTCGACGGCTCGACGGTGGGCACCGTGGCGCTCGCCGGAACCGAGGACGTCGAGACGGCCCTCGCCGCGGCGGAGCGCGGAGCGGCGGTCTGGCGCCGTACGCCCGGCCACGAGCGGATGCGCATCCTGCTGCGTGCCGCGGAACTGGCCGACGAGCGGGCCCCGAAGATCGCGCAGACCATCAGCGCGGAGTCCGGCAAGACCATCACCGAAGCCACCGGCGAGGCGGCGCGCTCCGGCGACCTGATCCGCCTGGCCGCCTTCGAGGGGACCCAGCTCTACGGCGAGACGCTCCCGCTGGACGCCAATCGCGGCACCGGACAGGACAAGGTCGGCTTCACCCTGCGCCAGCCCTGCGGCGTCGTCGTGGCCATAACGCCGTTCAACTACCCGGCCCTGCTGGTCCTGCACAAACTCGCCCCGGCCCTGGCCGCCGGCAACTCGGTCGTCCTGAAGCCCGCCACCAGCACCCCTCTGACCGCCCTCGCACTCGCCGAGTGCTTCGTGGACGCGGGCCTGCCGGAGGGCGTGCTCTCGGTGCTCGTGGGCTCCGGCGGGGTGCTCGGCGACGCCCTGGTCACCGACCCCCGCGTCCGGAAGATCTCCTTCACCGGCTCGACGGCCACCGGCGAGCACATCTCCCGCGTGGCCGGTGTGAAGAAGCTGTCCCTGGAGCTGGGCGCCTCCTGCCCGGTCGTGGTCCTGCCCGACGCCGATATCGAGGCCGCCGCGAGCGCGGTCGCCGCCGGCGGGTACGTCAACGCCGGACAGGTCTGCATATCCGTCCAGCGGGTGATCACGCACCCGGCCGTCACCGGCGACTTCCTGGACGCCCTGGTCCCCAAGGTCCAGGCCATCCGCACCGGCGACCCCTCCTCCCCGGACACCACGATGGGCGCCCTCATCACCGCCGCGGAGGCAGAGCGGGTCGAGCAGGCCATCGCCCGGGCCGGCGCTGACGGGGCGCGGGTGCTGACCGGTGGCGAGCGCGACGGAGCGGTGGTGCTGCCCGCCGTCGTCGCCGACGTCGACCCGCAATCACCTTTCAGCCAGCAGGAGTTGTTCGGACCGGCGGTCGCCGTGAGCTCGGCGGAGGACTGGGAGTCCGCCATCGCCCAGGCCAACGGCACCGCCTACGGCCTCGGCGCGGGCATCTTCACCTCCGACGTCGCCGGAGCGGTCCGCGCCATCCGGGAGATCGACGCCGGTTCCGTCCACATCAACTGGACACCGCTGTGGCGTGCCGACCTCATGCCGTACGGCGGCCTGAAGGGCAGCGGCTACGGCAAGGAGGGCCCACGCGCCGCCGTCAGCGAGATGACCGAGGTCAAAACCATCGTGCTGCACGGCCGCCCCTGGTGACCCGGCCGCCCTCTCCCGCACACACCCCGATCAGGAGCCGACCCATGACTGACCGGACGCCACAGCCGCAGGGCACGGTGCGCCTCACCGTCGCCCAGGCCGTCGTCACCTACCTCTCCCGGCAGTACTCCGTGGCCGACGGTCACCGCCGCCGACTCGTCCCGGCCGCGCTCGGCATCTTCGGACACGGAAACGTGGCCGGGCTCGGCCAGGCCCTCGACCAGCTCAGCGATCAACTCCCGTTCGTCCAGGGCCGCAACGAGCAGGCACTCGTCCATATCGCGACCGCTTACGGCAAGGCCACTCGGCGGCACGCCACCCTGGCCGTCACCGCCTCCATCGGTCCGGGCGCCCTGAACATGGTGACCGGCGCGGGACTCGCCACCGTCAACCGGCTGCCCGTTCTGCTGCTGCCGGGCGACACCTACGCGACCCGCCACCAGGGCCCCGTACTCCAGCAGTTGCAGCACCCCGTCGAGGCCGACGCCTCGGTGAATGACGCCTTCCGGCCCGTCTCCCGCTTCTTCGACCGCATCACCCGGCCCGAACAGCTCCTGACCGCACTGCCCGCGGCGATGCGCGCGCTCACCGACGTGGACACCGGAGCGGTCGTCGTCTCCCTCCCGCAGGACATCCAGTCCCACGCCTACGACTACCCGGTGGAGTTCTTCACCGAGCGCGACTGGCCGATCCGCCGCCCCGCGCCGGACACCGATGAGGTCGCGGCGGTGGCCCGCATGCTCGCCGAGGCCGAGAAGCCGCTGATCATCGCCGGTGGCGGGGTCGTGTACTCCGGGGCCGGCGAGGAGTTGGAGGCGCTTGCCGAGGCGGCGGGGATCCCCGTCGCCGAGACGTTCGCGGGCAAGGGCGCCCTCCAGCGCCGCGCCTGGTGGCAGCTGGGCGGCATCGGCCTGGAGGGCACCCCGGCCGTCAACGCCCTGGCCCGGGAGGCCGACGTGGTGCTCACCGTGGGCTCACGCCTCACTGACTTCGCCACCGCCTCGCACTCCGTCTTCCAGAATCCGGACGTGCGGTTCGCCAGTATCAATGTCAACGTGCACGACGCGGGCCGCCTGGGCGCGACCGGCATCGTGGCCGACGCCAAGCGGGCCCTGACCGCGCTCGCCGACGCCGTACGCGGACACGGCACCACGACGTCCGATGCCTGGCAGGAGAGGGTCCGCACCCTCGACGAGCGGTGGCGCGAGCAGCGTGCCGCCGCGCTCGACCCGGACACGCCCTTCGACTTCGCGTCGCTGCCCGACGGCTCCGACGTCGTACGCGGCACCGGCGCGGCCCTCACCCAGGGCCAGCTGATCGGCCTGCTCCAGGAGCAGGCCCGGCCCGGTGACACGATCATCGCCGCCGCGGGCGGCCCGCCCGGCGACCTGCTGAAGGTGTGGGACGCCACCGAAGGCCGCTTCGCCCACCTGGAGTTCGGCTTCTCCTGCATGGGATACGAACTGCCCGCCTCGATCGGCGTCCGCTTCGCCGAGCCGGACCCGTCGAAGCGGGTGCTGTCACTGCTCGGCGACGGCACCTTCCTCATGAATCCGACCGAATTGGTCACGGCCGCGCAGGAGAAGCTCCCGGTCACGATCGTGATCCCGGAGAACCACGGGTATCAGGTCATCCACCGCCTCCAAATGGTCCGCACCGGACGGGAGTTCGGCAACGAGTTCCGCTACCGCGACGGCGGCCTGGAGATGGGCTCGGACAAGCCCGCCCGTCTGGCGGGCGACTACCTCCAGGTCGACCTCGTGCAGACCGCCGCCGGCCTCGGCGCCCGCGCGCTGCGTGCCACCACCGCCGACGAGGTGCGTGCCGCACTGGCCGAGACCCGCGGCCACGAGGGTCCCGTCGTCCTCGTCGTGCCCGTGATCCCGCACGCCGACCTGCCCGGTGCCGGGGCGTGGTGGGACGTGGCCCCGGCCGAGGTCTCCGAGCAGGAGACCGTGGCCCAGCTGCGCCGGGAGTACGAAGAAGGCCTGGCGTCCCAGAGGTGGTACGGATGAATCCCCCGCTTCTGGACCACTCACCCCTCGACCATGGCCGCCTGCGCGCTCGGCTCGCCGTCGGGGAAGCCACCCTGGGCACCTTCGTCGGCCTCGCCTCCCCGGTGACGGCCGAGGTGTGCGCCGCCGCCGGAGCAGATTGGCTCCTGCTCGACCTCGAACACGGCGCCGGGGGCGAGGAGCAGGTCCGTACGACCGTCCCGGCCGCGGCGGCCTACGGCGTGCCGACGGTCGTCCGCGTCGAGTCCGCGGCCCGTATACGCATCGGCCGCGTCCTCGACCTGGGCGTTGCCGGGATCATGCTGCCGCGCCTGGACACGGCGGCCGAAGTCCGGGAAGCACTACGGCACTTGAGGTACCCGCCCGCAGGGGACCGGGGCGTCGCCACCTACAACAGGGCCTGCCGTTTCGGACTCGACACCGCGGCCCTGGACCGTGAAGGGGAGATCCTCGGCGTGGTGCAGATCGAGTCGGCGAGCGCGCTGGGGGAGGTCGAGGCGATCGCGGCGCTGGACGGCGTCGACGTGCTGTTCGTCGGCCCCCGCGACCTCAGCCACGACCTCGGCGTGCCGGGCGAGTTCGCCGCCCCGGTCTACCGGGAGGCTCTGGAGCGCGTCCGCAAGGCCGCCGCCGACCACGGCAAGGCGTGCGGGCTCCTCGTCCCCGACGGGGCTGCCGCGGCCGCCAAACGGGCCGAGGGCTGGACGTTCATCGCCATCGGCTCCGACTCGACCCTGCTCGCCGCCGCCCTGTCCGCCGCGCTCGGCGAGGCCCGGACCCAGGCCCTGTGACCATCAGGAGACACTCATGACCGCCACCACCTCGGGCGCCGGACGCGAGATCGGCGTCGGACTGATCAGCGTCGGCTGGATGGGCAAGCTGCACAGCCGCGCCTATCAGGCGCTGCCTTCCGTCTACCCGGAGCTGGGCATCAAGCCCCGGCTCGTGCACGCCGCCGACACGGCCGAGGACCGCGCGGCCTACGCCCGTGACGTCCTCGGCTACGAGAAGGCCACGACCGACTACCGTGCCGTCCTCGACGACCCGGACGTCGAGGTCGTGTCGATCTGCGCGCCGAACATCGTGCACCACGAGATCGGCATCGCCGCCGCCAAGGCCGGCAAGCCGTTCTGGATCGAGAAGCCGGTCGGGCGCAGCGCCGAGGAGGCCGCGGAGGTCGCCGCCGCGGCTCAGGCGAGCGGCGTGGTCACCTCCATCGGCTACAACTACCGGCACGCCCCCGCGGTCGAACGGGCACGCGAACTGATCGCCGAGGGGCGGCTCGGCCGTATCACCAACGTGCGCGCCACCTTCTTCTCCGGTTACGCCTCCGAGCCCAAGGGCGCCCTGTCCTGGCGCTTCAAGCGGGATCTGGCCGGGCACGGCGCGCTGGGTGACCTGATGAGCCACGTCGTGGACCTCGTCGCCTACGTCGTGGCCCCGATCAACGAGGTCTCCGCGCTGACCAGCACCGTCTACACCGAGCGCCCGATCCTGCCCATGGGCTCCGGCACGCACTTCGCGGTGATCGAGGACGGCGAGATGGCCCAGGTGGAGAACGACGACTACACCGCCGCCCTGGTCCGCTTCGACGGCGGAGCCGTCGGCACCCTGGAGGCGTCCCGCGTCATCGTCGGCCCGCAGTGCGGCATCGGCTTCGAGATCTACGGCACCGACGGCTCCGTCACCTGGAACTTCGAGCGCATGAACGAACTGCGCGTCGCCCTCGGCCGGAGCGGCCCCCACCAGGGCTACACCACCGTGCTCAGCAACGGCCACATGGGCGACTACGCCAGCTTCCAGCCCGGCCCCGGCAACAGCATGGGCTACGACGATCTGAAGGTCATCGAGGCCAAGAAGTTCCTCGCCGCCGTGGCCGGCATCGAGCACCGCAACTCGACGATCGAGGACGCCCACGCCGTCGCCGAGGTGATCACGGCGGCCGCGGCCTCCGCGGAGAGCGGTTCCTGGCAGCCGGTGCCCGCGGTGGCGGGCGCGAACTTCGGTCATCCGGTGCGGAGTTGATCGTATGTCCGAGCACGTCGTAGTGGCTCTCGGCCCCGTCGACGCCGACACGGTGACCCCCGTCCTCGGCGACCGGGTCACCTTCGTCACCGATCCGGCACCCGCGGACCTCGCGGTCGCCGAAGGCGCCATCGTCCGCGCCGACCGGCGCGTCGACGAGGACTTCCTGCGTCGGACCCCACGGCTGCGGGTCATCGCCCGCACTGGCGTCGGAGTCGACCTGGTCGACGTCGCGGCGGCCTCCGCCCGCGGTATCCCCGTGGTCATCACCCCGAACGCCGGCAGCCGCGCCGTCGCCGAGGGCGTGTTCGCCATGGCTCTGCACCTGACCAAGCGATTGCGACCGCTCACCGAACTGGTACGGGACGGCCGCTGGGCCGAGCGGGGCGCCGTCCCGATCGGCGACCTGGACGGCGCCGTCCTGGGGATCGTCGGCTACGGCCGCATCGGCCGCCGGGTCGGCGAACTCGCCGCCGCGTTCGGGATGCGGTCCCTCGCCTACGACCCGTTCAGCCCCCCGCCGCCCGAGTTCGCCTGCGCCGACCTGGGCGAACTCGCCGAGTCGAGCGACGTGCTCACCCTGCACGCCCCGCTCACCGAAGGCACCCGGCACCTCGTGAACGAAAGACTGCTGGCCCGCGTCAAACCGGGAGCGGTCCTCATCAACTGCGGCCGCGGCGGCCTGCTCGACTCCGACGCCACCCTGGCCGCACTGGAGTCGGGCCGTCTGTCGGGCGTCGGACTGGACGTGTTCGACCCCGAGCCCGCCCTCCACCACCCGCTGTTCGACCACCCCGACGTCGTTCTCACCCCTCACCTGATGGGCATGACGCGGCGGGCGATGACCCTGACGTTCGTCGACGCGGCCCGCGGTGTCGAAGACGTCCTCGCGGGCCGCCGGCCGGCCGCGGTCGCCAACCCCGACTGGAACCACCGAAAGGTCACGGCATGACCATCCCACCCGTGAACAGGATCGCCGGCGCGCCCATCTCCTGGGGTGTGTGTGAAGTGCCCGGCTGGGGCCACCAGTTGAGGCCCGAACGCGTACTGAAGGAGATGCGCGAGGTCGGCCTGGCCGCTACCGAGATCGGCCCCGAGGGCTTCCTGCCCGGTGAGCCCGAGGCCATGGCCCAGACCCTCGCCCACCACGACCTGAACGCGGTCGGCGGCTTCACCCCGCTGCTGCTGCACGTACCCGGACACGACCCGCTGCCCGAGGTGGACCGGCTCCTTGAGAGCTACGCGGCCTCGAACGCGGACGTACTCGTGCTGTCGGCCATCACGGGGCAGGACGGCTACGACTCCCGCCCCGAACTCGACGAGGACGGCTGGAAGCGGCTGCTGTCCAACCTCGACCGCCTGACGGCCCTGGCCGCCGAACGTGGCGTACGCGCCGTCCTGCACCCGCATGTCGGCACGATGATCGAGAACGGCGACGAGGTCCGGCGCGTCCTGGAGCACTCGGCGATCTCCCTCTGCCTCGACACCGGCCATCTGCTCATCGGCGGCACCGACCCCGCCGAGCTGACCCGCCAGGCACCCGAGCGGATCGCCCACACCCACATGAAGGACGTGGACGCCTCCCTCGCCGCCAAGGTCCAGTCAGGTCGCCTCGCCTACACCGAGGCCGTCCGCGAGGGCATGTACCGCCCGCTCGGCGCGGGCGACGTCGACGTACAGGCCATCATCACGCACCTCGCCGCCCGTGGATACGACGGCTGGTACGTCCTGGAACAGGACACCATCCTCACCGAGGAGCCCAAGGAAAAGGGGCCGGTCGACGACGTGTGGGCCAGCGCCGAGCATCTACGCTCGATGCTGCGCGGCGTCGCCTGACCGTATACCAGTCTGATGTACTTTTGATGGCTCCCCGGGGATTGACCAGCGTGTGCAGGGCGCCCAAGAATTGCGAGGCAACTTCGTCTCCATTCTTGGCATTGCCATGGTTGGCGCGTCGGCCCCTTTCCGAACATGAGAAATGCGGGAAATGGAAATGACTGCTGAGCAGCTGCTGGCTACATGTTGGACCACTGCGGGCGACGCCGCTCCCGACAGGAATGACCAGAGCAGTCCACTGAGCCTTCGGGAACGGGCCGAAGCGGCGAGCGCCGCCGGGTTCCAGGGCTTCGGGCTGGTGCACGCGGACCTGCTGGTGGCCGAGCGCGAGTACGGGCTCGCGGGCATCCGGTCGATATTCTCGGACAACGGCCTCGCCCACATCGAACTGGAAGCCTTCGCCGACTGGTGGGCCGACGGGCCCCGGCGGGCCGCGTCGGACGCCGTCCGCCGGGACCTCCTCGAGGCCGCCGAGGCGCTCGGCGCACACCACATCAAGATCCATGGCGATGTCGAGGACGGACCGCTGCACCTCGACGTCTGGGCCGAGGAGTTCGCCGCGCTGGCGGCCCAGGCGGACGCCGTGGGTGCCCGGGTCGGGGTCGAGTTCCTGCCCTGGTCCAATCTCAAGACCGTGCACGACGGACTCCGGCTCGTCGAGGCCGCCGGCCACCCGGCAGGCGGCGTCATCATCGACGTCTGGCACACCGAGCGCGCCCACACTCCACCGGCCGAGCTGGCGGACGTACCGGGTTCGCGCATCGTGGGCGTGGAGCTCAACGACGCCGACAGCCAGGTCGTCGGCAGCCTTTTCGAGGACACCGTCCGGCACCGCCGCCTGTGCGGGGAGGGCTCCTTCGACCTGCCGGCGATCATCGCAGCGCTCCGTACGGCCGGTTGGTCCGGTCCCTGGGGAGTGGAAATCCTCTCGGACACGCACCGTGCGCTGCCGGTGAGGGATGCTGCCAAAGCGGCGTACCGGACTGCCGCGGCGCTCCTGAAGTAAGAGCCGCAGGGGTGGTGAGGACGGAATCACGGTCGTCCTCACCACCCCTGTTTTCACCCGCTCACCGCGCGTCGGGTGCAACCCACTCCCCCCGTACCAGCAGCTGGAACTCGAACACATACCGCGTGGCGTCGTAGAGATGCGTGCCGTACTCCACGGCCGCCCCGTCGGCGTCGTACGCCGTCCGCCGCATGGTGAGCAGCGGCGCACCCGCGGGTTCCCCGAGGCATTCGCCCTCCTCGGCAGTGGCCGTATGGGCGCCGACCGCCTGATGCGCGCTGTGCGGACCGATGCCGGCCGCACGGAGGAGCCGGTACAGACCTGTGGTTTCCAGCAGTTCGGTGTCCAGGTCGAGCGACAGGTCGCCGGGAAGGTAGTTGCGCAGGACTGCCACGGCGAGTCCGTTCGCGTACCGGATCCGCTCCAGTCGGGCCACACTGTCGCCCTGCCCGATGCCCAGAGCCGTGGCCACCTCGGCAGACGCGGGGACGACATCGTTGCGTACCACCCGTGTGCTCGCTGTCTGCCCGGCCTCCACCAGGTCGTCGTAGAGGCTGGTGAGCTCCAGCGGGCGCTTGACCGTGCTGTGGACGACCTGGGTGCCGATGCCCCTGCGCCGTACCAATAGCCCCTTCTCGACCAGGGCGCTGATGCCTTGCCGGACGGTTGGCCGTGACAGGCCGAGCCGTTCGGCAATCTCCACTTCGTTATCGAGCAGGTCGCCCGGCAGGAGCAGACCGCGGACGATGGCCTGCTCCAACTGCTGGGCCAATTGGTAGTACAGCGGTACCGGGCTCTTGCGGTCGATGGCGATGCCCAGCCCAGCCGTACTGCCCACAGCTTTCCGGCGCCCGGGGCGGAGGCTCTTCATCGGGTGCGGGTTCCTTTCGGGCGGCCGGATTCAGGCACGGATAAATGTCGATCCCGCTCAATCGTGGTTATTGCACCTCGTAGCTCTCAGGGAAGTGAAGGGATGACGCGACGATACTCCTGACCATGTCAGGTGTAGGGGTCACGCGTAACCAGCGTCAAGCATTTGTTCTGACATCTTGCTTTGATGGATAAATGATGTCTTTACAAATGTTGACCTGGGGGTGGCGTGACGGTTCTATCTCGTCATACGAAACAGCCGTGTTAACGGCATGTGATCCGGAGCGTTCGCTCGATCAGCCGCCTCTCCCTTCCCTGCCGCACAGTGAGGTGCCGGAAAGATGGACCGTTTGTCTCGCCCCCATTCCCGCAGAATCAGCCCCGTCGTTGCCGCTGCGGCGGCCGCCGCCCTGCTGGTCGCCGGATGCTCCAGCGGCTCCGGCGGCAAGAAGGCCGACGAGGCCGGGAACAACATCTCGGCCGGCAAGGCCACCACACCCCGCATGACGGTCGCCCTGATCACGCACGCCGCGCCCGGTGACACCTTCTGGGACACGATCCGCAAGGGTGCCCAGACCGCCGCTGCCAAGGACAACGTCAAGCTCGTCTACTCCTCCGACCCCAACGGCCCCAACCAGGCCAACCTGATCCAGAACGCGATCGACCAGAAGGTCGACGGCATCGCGGTCACTCTGGCCAAGCCGGGCGCCGTGAAGGGCGCGATTGCCAAGGCCGAACAGGCCGGTATCCCCGTGGTGGGCTTCAACAGCGGCGTCGACGACTGGAAGAAACAGGGTCTGCTCGAGTACTTCGGCCAGGACGAGACCATCGCCGGCGAGGCCTTCGGCCGCAGGCTCAACAAGGTCGGTGCCAAGCACACGACCTGCGTGATCATGGAGCAGGGGCAGGTCGCTCTGGAGGCCCGCTGCGCCGGTGTGAAGAAGACCTTCCGCGGCAAGACCGACATCCTCTACGTCAACGGCACCGACATGCCGTCCGTGAAGTCGACGATCACCGCCAAGCTCAAGACGGACAGCTCCATCGACTACGTGACCACCCTCGGCGCCCCGTTCGCGATGACCGCCATCCAGTCCATCGCCGACGCCGGCAGCAAGGCCAAGCTCGCCACGTTCGACCTCAACAAGGACGCGGTCGGCGCCATCAAGTCCGGCAAGATCCAGTGGGCCATCGACCAGCAGCCGTTCCTTCAGGGCTACCTGTCGGTCGACGCCCTGTGGCTGTACAAGACGAACGGCAACTTCAGCGGCGGTGGTGCGGAGGCCGTGCTGACCGGCCCGGCCATCGTCGACAAGTCCAACGTCGAGAAGGTCGCCCAGTTCGCCGCGAAGGGAACCCGGTGACAACCATGACCCAGACCACGGCAATGTCCCACCCCCGTTCCCGCAGAATCACCCCCGTCGTTGCCGCGGGGGCGGCCGCCCTGCTGGTCGCCGGATGCTCCAGCGGCTCCGGCGGCAAGAAGGCCGACGAGGCCGGGAACAACATCTCGGCCGGCAAGGCCACCACACCCCGCATGACGGTCGCCCTGATCACGCACGCCGCGCCCGGTGACACCTTCTGGGACATCGTCCGCAAGGGTGCCCAGACCGCCGCTGCCAAGGACAACGTCAAGCTCGTCTACTCCTCCGACCCGAACGCCGGCAACCAGGCCAACCTGGTGCAGAACGCCATCGACCAGAAGGTCGACGGGATCGCCGTCACCCTCGCCAAGCCCGACGCGCTCAAGAGCGCCGTTGCCAGGGCCGGGAAGGCCGGCATACCCGTCGTCGGCTTCAACTCCGGTGTGAGCGCCTGGAAGAAGCTGGGCTTGCTGGAGTTCTTCGGGCAGGACGAGACGGTGGCCGGTGAGGCGTTCGGCAAGAAGCTCAACGAGGTCGGCGCCAAGCACACGGCCTGTGTCATCCAGGAGCAGGGCAACATCGGCCTCACCCAGCGGTGTGACGGTCTGAAGAAGACCTTCTCCGGCAAGACCGACATCCTCTATGTCAACGGCACCGACATGCCGTCCGTGAAGTCGACGATCACGGCCAAGCTCAAGCAGGACAGCTCGATCGACTTCGTTGCGACCCTCGCCGCCCCGATCGCGTCCACCGCCGCACAGTCGTTGTCCGAGTCGGGCAGCAAGGCCAAGCTCGCCACGTTCGACCTCAGCAAGGACGCGGTCGGCGCCATCAAGTCCGGCAAGATCCAGTGGGCCATCGACCAGCAGCCGTTCCTTCAGGGCTACCTGTCGGTCGACGCCCTGTGGCTGTACAAGACAAACGGCAACTTCAGCGGCGGTGGTGCGGAGGCCGTGCTGACCGGCCCGGCCATCGTCGACAAGTCCAACGTCGAGAAGGTCGCCCAGTTCGCCGCGAAGGGAACCCGGTGATGACCATGACCCAGACCACGGCTCCGGCGACGGGCTCCCCGTCGCCGACCTCGCAGGCCGGTGAAAAGGACGGCCGCACATCTGAACGGCCGCTGGCCATCCGGTTGTTGGCGCGGCCGGAGGTGGGTGTCTTCCTCGGTGCCGCCGCGGTGTACCTGTTCTTCCTGATCGCCGCCCCGCCGGTGCGCGACGGCGATTCGATGGCCACCGTGCTGTACCAGTCGTCGACGATCGGCATCATGTCGCTGCCGGTGGCGCTGCTGATGATCGGCGGCGAGTTCGACCTGTCGTCCGGTGTCGCGGTGATCACCTCTGCGCTGACCGCCAGCATGCTCAGCTACCAGCTCACCCTGAACGTGTGGACGGGTGTGCTCGTGGCGCTGATCGTGTCGCTGGCGATCGGCTTCTTCAACGGCTGGATGGTGGTCAAGACCGGCCTGCCCAGCTTCCTGGTCACCCTGAGCACCTTCCTGACCCTCCAGGGCGTCAACCTCGCGGTCGCCAAGCTGGTCACCGGCAACGTGGCCACCGACGACATCAGCGACATGGCGGGCTTCGGTCAGGCGCAGAAGATCTTCGCCTCCTCGTTCGGCATCGGCGGCGTCCAGGTGAAGATCACCGTGTTCTACTGGCTGGCCTTCGCCGCTTTGGCCACCTGGGTCCTGCTGCGCACCCGGTACGGCAACTGGATCTTCGCGGTCGGCGGCAACAAGGAGAGCGCACGGGCGGTCGGCGTGCCGGTGACCTTCACCAAGATCTCCCTGTTCATGCTGGTCGGCTTCGGTGCCTGGTTCGTCGGCATGCACCAGCTGTTCACCTTCAACACGGTGCAGTCGGGCGAGGGCGTGGGCCAGGAGCTGATCTACATCGCCACAGCGGTCATCGGCGGCTGTCTGCTGACCGGCGGCTACGGCTCCGCGATCGGCCCGGTATTTGGCGCGTTCATGTTCGGCATGGTCAACCAGGGCATCGTGTTCGCGGGGTGGAATCCCGACTGGTTCAAGGCCTTCCTCGGAGTGATGCTGCTCGGCGCCGTCCTGATCAATCTGTGGGTCCGCCAGTCGGCGACCAGGAGGAGGTAACCGACCCCATGACATCCAGCAACGAATCCGGCGCGCAGGGCGCAATCCTCGCGGACAATGCCCCGGACAACGACGGTGCCATCGTCGAACTGCGCGGCGCCGGCAAGTCGTACGGCAATGTCCGCGCCCTGCACGGCGTGAGCCTGAGCGTCTATCCCAGCCAGGTCACCTGCGTGCTCGGCGACAACGGCGCGGGCAAGTCCACCCTGATCAAAATCGTCTCCGGGCTGCACCGGCACACCGAGGGCGACTTCCTCGTCGACAACACCCCGGTGCGCTTCTCCACCCCCCGCGAGGCCCTCGACAAGGGGATCGCCACCGTCTACCAGGACCTCGCCACCGTGCCGCTGATGCCGGTGTGGCGCAACTTCTTCCTCGGCTCCGAAATGACCAAGGGGCCCTGGCCGATCCGCCGCCTCGACATCGAGCGGATGAAGAAGACCGCCGACCACGAGCTGCGCGAGATGGGCATCTTCCTCGACAACCTCGAACAGCCCATCGGCACCCTCTCCGGCGGCCAGCGGCAGTGCGTGGCCATCGCCCGCGCCGTCTACTTCGGCGCCCGCGTCCTCATCCTGGACGAGCCCACCGCCGCACTCGGCGTCAAGCAGTCCGGCGTCGTGCTCAAGTACATCGCTGCCGCCCGCGACCGCGGTCTGGGCGTCATCTTCATCACCCACAACCCGCACCACGCCTACATGGTCGGCGACCACTTCAGCGTGCTGCGCCTGGGCACGATGGAACTGTCCGCCTCCCGCAGCGAGATCACGCTCGAGGAGCTGACCAACCACATGGCCGGTGGCGCCGAACTCGTGGCCCTCAAACACGAGCTGGCGCAGGTCCGCGGCGTCGACGTCGAGGAACTCCCCGAACACGACGAACTTCAGGCCGGCACAGCTCAGGCCAACTGACCACACCCACCACGGAGGCATCAGAACTTGCCATCTGAGCGAGCACTCGGCGTTGCCGTCGTCGGCACCGGCAAGATGGGCGCGGACCATGCGCGCAGACTTCATCATCTCGTCAGCGGGGCTCGCGTGACCGCCGTCGTCGACATCGAGACGGAGCGCGCCAAGACGCTCGCGGCCGCGATCGAGGACTGCACGGCGTACACCGAACCCACGGCCGCCATGGAAGCACAGGACGTGGACGCCGTCCTCATCGCCTCCCCGGGACCCGCCCACGAGACGGCCCTGCTCGAGGCGCTCGGCCGTGACCTGCCGGTGCTGTGCGAGAAGCCGCTCACCCCGGACGCGGCCTCCGCCCTGCGCGTCCTGCGGGCGGAACAGAAGCTTGGGCACAGGCGTGTCCAGGTGGGCTTCATGCGGCGTTACGACACCGAATACCTGAAGCTCAAGCGGCTCCTCGACGGCGGGGAGCTGGGCAGGACGCTGATGCTGCACCACCGGCACCGCAACCCGGCCATGCCGTCGTGGTTCACCGAGGAGATGCTCATCAACGACTCGGTCGTGCACGAGATGGATGTGACCCGCTGGCTCCTCGACCAGGAGATCACAGCGGTCACCGTGCACAAACCGGCCTCGACGTCGTACGCCCCGACCGGTATGAACGACCCCCAATTCGTGCTCTTCGAAACCGAGTCGGGTGCTCTCGTCGACGTCGAGATCTTCGGCCACTGCGGCTACGGCTACCAGGTGTGCGCCGAGGCGGTCTGCGAGCGCGGCACCGTACGCATCGACGACGAGCACGGCCCGCGGCTGACCACCGACGGCCGTTGGGGTGGCCGTGTCGCACCGGACTACCTCGAGCGATTCGAGGACGCCTACGACCGCGAGATCCAGACCTGGGTGGACGCCACGCGGCGCGGCGAGACGACCGGCCCCAGCGTCTGGGACGGCTATGCGGCCGCGGTCGTGTGCGAGGCGGGGGTGCTGTCCCAGCGGGAGGGGCGGCGCGTCGACGTCGAGCTGATCGAACGGCCCGCCTTCTTCTCAGCCGGTGAGCGGAAGCACCGTACGCGGCCGGACCGGGAACCCGGCCGCCTGGTAGCACTCGTCGATGAGCCGCATGGTGGTGAGCGCGTCCTCCGCGTCCAGAACCAGCGGTGCGCCGTCCCGCACGTGGGCCGCGAAGGCTTCGAGCTGGAAGGCGTACGACGACCTGCGCCCAAGTTCCTCGGTGCGCTCACCGGCGGCTGTGCGCACCACCACCCGGTCGTCCAGGTGCGGCTGCACGAAGTTCATCACCGTGGCCTCGCCGCGCGTGCCCACGACCCGGCAGCTCATCTGCCACTTGTCGTACGCCATATGGCAGTTGGCCGTGCCTGTGGCCCCACCCGGGAACTCCAGATCGGCGTACAGCCACTCATCGACACTCTCGGCTCCCGCTCGCTCTCCGCCGCGCGCGGTGACCAGCCGGGGCGCGCCACCGGCCCAGGGAGCGAGCATGCGCAGCGCGTGCAGGCTGTAGCACCCGAGGTCCATCAGCGCTCCGCCGGCCAGCGGCAGTGACCAGCGGACGTCGCTGTCCGGCGGAGCGGGCATGGCGACCATGGCCTCGATGTGCCGGGGGTCGCCCAGCTCCCCGCTGTCCAGCAGCTCGTGCAGGCGCCGGGTGACCGGGTGGAACAGGTAGTGGAAGCCTTCCATGAAGGCGGTGCCCGCCTTGGCCGCGGCCTCGCGGACCTCGGCCGCCTCCTCGGCGTTGCTCGCGGACGGCTTCTCGGTGAGGACGTGCTTGCCGGCCTGGAGGGCGGCCAGATTCCACGGCCCGTGCAGGCCGTTGGCCAGCGGGTTGTAGACGACTTCGAGCTCGGGGTCGGCGATGAGCTCGGCATACGAGCCCACCACCCGCTCCACGCCGTGCGCGGCCGCGAAGTCCTCGGCGCGCGACCGGTCGCGGGCGGCCACCGCGACGAGACGGTGGCCGCCCGCACGAGCGGGCCCCACGACCGAGAGTTCGGCGATGCGGGCGGCGCCCAGGACGCCGATCCGCAGCGGTTCGTTCGTCATCCCTTGCGCACCTCGTCGAGCGTTACGGGCCGGTGCTCGCGGAGCGAGAGGGTGCACGCCTCGGCGATCCAGCTCGCCTCGATGGCGTCCGCCACCGTGCACGGGGACGGCCGGGTGCCCGCGACCACCTCGGTGAACGCGGTGAGTTCGGCGCGGTAGGCGGCGGAGAAGCGGTCCATGAAGAAGTGGTGTGGGGTGTCGGCCGGGAAGGTGGCTCCTGGTTCGACGGAGCGCAGTGGCAGCTTGTCCTCCAAGCCGACCGCGATGCTGTCCTTCATGCCGTGCAGTTCCAGGCGTACGTCGTAACCGCGCGCGTTGTGGCGGGAGTTGGAGATGACGGCGATGGTGCCGTCGTCCAGGGTGAGCAGGGAGGACGCCGTGTCGACGTCGCCCACCGCACGGATGTGGTCCGCGCCCCGGTTGCCGCCGGTCGCGTACACCTCGACCACCTCGCGGCCGGTCACCCAGCGCACCACGTCGAAGTCGTGCACGCTGCAGTCGCGGAAGATGCCGCCGGACACGGCCACGTACGCGGGCGGCGGTGGAGCGGGGTCGAGGGTGGTCGACCGGACCGTGTGCAGGTCGCCGAGTTCGCCGCTCACCACGGCCTGGCGTGCGGCCACACAGCCCGCGTCGAAGCGCCGGTTGTAGCCGATGTGCACCTCGACCCCGCTGCCTTCCACCGCGCGCAGCACCTCCAGGCTCTCCTCGACGCCGCGGGCCACGGGCTTCTCGCAGAAGACCGGGACGCCTGCCTTCACGGCGGCGAGGATGAGTTCGGGGTGCGCGTCGGTGGCGGCGGCGATCACGACGCCGTCGACGCCGGCGGCGAACACGGCCTCGGGAGAGTCCACCGTGGTGGCCCCGAACCGTGTCGAGGCCGATCCGGTGGCCGCGGCCACCGGGTCGGTGACCACGAGGGAGTCCACCGCGTCCAGCCCGGCGAGCGTCTCCGCGTGGAAAGCGCCGATCCGGCCCAGTCCCATGATGCCTATACGCATGCGGCTCTTCTTTCCTTCAGTTTCGAGAGAGCGGCTCAGTCCTGGCCGCCGAAGACGATCTGGTCCCAGTCGATGACCGAGCCGGTCACCACCCCGCTGCGGTCGGAGAGCAGGAAGACGACGAAGTCGGCGATCTCGTCGACCTGTCCGAGCTTGCCCATCGGCTGTGCCTGGGCGGCCCTCTCCCGCCAGTCGTCGCCCGCTCCGTGGAAGGCGCGCTGTATGGCGTCCTCGCCTTCGGTGTCCGTCCAGCCGATGTTGAGGCCGTTGATCCGGATGCGGTCCCAGCGGTGGGCGTGGGCGGCGTTGCGGGTCAGCCCGGCGAGTCCGGCCTTGGCCGCGGAGTACGGGGCCAGGTGGGGCGGCCCGCCGTGGGCGCAGTTGGAAATGATGTTGACGATGGTTCCGGGTGCCATGCGGGCCTTCATGTCGGCCACCGCCGCCTGCATCGCGAAGAACGGCGCCCGCAGATTGATCGCCATGTGCTGGTCGAACAGCTGCGGCGTGGTATCGAGGAGCGAGCCGCGTGATGTCAGCCCGGCCGCGTTGACCAGGCAGTCGATGCGCCCGTGAGCGTCCACGGCGGGTGCGGCGCTGTCGCGCGCCTGAGCCGGATCAGCGAGGTCGGCGCGTACGAAGAGCGCGCCCGTGTCGGCGGCGAGTTTCTCGCCCGCCTCGGCCCGGCGGCCGGTGAAGACGACACGAGCGCCCTCCCGCACGGCGGCCCGCACGATGCCCGCGCCGACCCCCTGGCTGCCGCCGTTGACGAGGACGACCTTGTCCTCGAGCAGTCCCATGATGCGGTGTTCCCTTCAGCTCTGGCGGCGCTCGGCGGCCGCCTGCAACTCCTGGCACGGCCGCTCGGGGGCACAGCCCTCGTCGGCGGCTTGCCACACGGTGTCCGCCTGCCAGGGCGGGGCGAGACCGTCGACCGGTGGATCGAGGTCCAGGTTGGTCGGGGAAGGGGCAGCCCCCGGCGGTGGCGGCGACCATGCGGCGCGGTCAGTCCTCAGAGGCCCCCTCGGCCGTCCGGCGTGGCAACACCGGACGGACCGCGTGCGCCATCGCCTCACGGTCCACCGTCTCCATCGCACGGCCGAAGGCGGAGCAGATCTGCGACAGGCGCCCGGACCCATTCGTCCCGCACATCGCGACGGGCTCCGGGGCGGCCGTGAACGTGCGGAGCTGTTCGCTGTCGCAGAGCGGAACGTTTTGTTCGACCCGCTCGGCCGAAGGGCGGTCGGCGGGGTCGGCGCTCTGCTCCACGAGCGGGCTGAACGCTTTCACACCACGGTCCGCCTCGGTCGACCATCCGAGCTCCCGCGGGTATGGGAGACATCCCGGGTCCTTTCGCAGTCCGTGTATTTCTGCCAGTGTTGAGAACCTGAACCCGTCATTCAATGCTTAGCGATACATCAAAAACCCATCATCAGTCGTTGAGATCAGTTGGGATCAGTCATGAGACACCCCTACCCGATCAGGGAAATCGCCCGTCAGGCAGGACTGAGCACGGCCACGGTCGACCGGGTGCTCAATCAGCGGGGCAGTGTGCGGGAGAGCACCATGAGAGAGGTCCATGAAGCGATCAAGGACCTGGACCGCCAGCAGAGTCAGGTCCGCCTGGGGGGCCGCACCTTCATGATCGATATAGTGATGCAGGCCCCGGAGCGGTTCTCCACCGCCGTACGCGAGGCGCTCGAGGCCGAACTGCCCTCCTTGCATCCCGCTGTCGTGCGTTCGCGCTTCCACTTCCGTGAGAGCTGCTCACCCGCCGAGCTGATCAGGACCCTGGACAAGATCGCTAACCGGGGCTCGAAAGGCGTGATCCTCAAGGCACCGGACGTGCCAGAGGTCGCTGCCGCCGTCGGTCGGCTGGTCGCGGCCGGCATCCCCGTCGTCACCCTGGTGACCGACTTGCCCCACAGCGCGCGCCTGGCGTACGTCGGCATCGACAACCGCGCAGCCGGCGCCACCGCCGCCTACCTGCTCGGACAGTGGCTCGGCAACCGACCCGGCAATGTGCTCACCACCGTCAGTCGCGGCTCCTTCCGCGGCGAGGAAGAACGCGAAATGGGCTTCCGCAGCGCCATGCGCCTCGCCCACCCCAAACGGTTCCTGGTGGAGGTCACCGACAGCGACGGCTTGGATGCCACCCAGCACGATCTCGTCCTCGAGGCACTCAAGCACGACGAGGACATCATCGCCGTCTACTCCGCGGGCGGGGGCAACCTCGCCACCCTCGAGGCTTTCGACGCGCTCGGCCGGGAGTGTGCGGTGTTCATCGCCCACGACCTCGACCACGACAACACCCGGCTGCTGCGCGAGCGCCGCCTGTCCGCGGTCCTCCACCACGACCTGCGTCAGGACATGCGTCGTGCCTGCCAGATCGTCATGCGGGCCCACAAGGCACTCCCCGACGACGGCCCAGTCCTGCCCTCGGCGATCCAGGCGGTCACGCCGTTCAACATGCCGCCCGGGACGGCGTCCATCGCGGTCGTCGACTGAACTCGACGCAAGCGCACGGTGTGGCGCCACTGAACCGATGATCTGGAAGCGCAACCGGTGGGCCGTGTGGGCGGGCCGGTCCGGGCCCGCGGTGTCTTCGGTGTGATCGCGAGCTCGGCGCGGGCCCGTCGCCAGTGGCGGGAACGGTAGGCCGATCCGTCGTCGGTCAGGGCATCGGTCCGCGGTTGCGGGTGCGCGGTGCCGGGCGGCTACCGGGTGCCTGCAGGCGGGCACCGCCGCGTACGCCGTGCGCTGGCACCTAATGGGGCGCAAGGCCGTTCTCGGAACCAGGAGTTGACCGGGACCGGTTGGCCTGTCAGACGGCCGTTCTGAGGCTCCAGGCGTCCCACAGCGTCAGCTGAAGGAAGTAGCACCAGGAGCCGACCCGCTCTTGGATCCGGGCATCCTCGAGGTCGGCCAGTTCCTGCGGGTTGATCAGGATCGCCGCCGGCTGGCCAAGGCCGGGCGGGTGGCGTGCAGCGTTTGGGTAGAACCAGACCCTCACACCCCCTTCGCCGAAGGTCCGCGCTTCATCTGGGAGCGGGGCCCGCCGAAGCCGGATCAGGCGCGCAGGGTGACGCCGAAACGGGTCCTCATCCGCCGCAGTTCCCACAGCGAGACAGCGGTCACCGACAGCGGCCCGCCCAGCGTGGAGCAGAACTGGACGATGGGCGGGCCCCCCGGCATGCCGTCGCCGATCAGGCTGAAGGCCGCGAACACCCACACCAGCGTCAGGGTGAGGACGGGCGGCAGCATCGGGTGGACCTGGGCGCTGTTGAAGGCACTGCGGGCCGAGTACAGCGACGCCATGAAGAAGAAGGGAAAACCCCACACGATCACGATCAGCGAGGCGACGGCCAGTACGTACTCCCACCAGCTCTTCCCGTCGTCGGCGTCGACGATCAGGGCCGTCGGGACGAGGATTCCGCCCATCACGACCAACGTCAGCACGTACCAGCCGACCGCCTTGAGCGGAGCGCGCAGCCGGGAGCGCAGATGCGGCCGCAGGTGCGGGGGCGCGTAGTAGATGAATGCGATGATGACCAGGGGTGCGGCGATGATCAGCACGAACGGGGCGACGATGAGTTGAGCGGCACCGCCGTACGCCGCGTCCTCCCAGCGGTTCGGATCCACGTTGTAGGCGAGGATCAGGGCGATGGTGGCGGCGGCGCCGAGCACCGTGCGGGCCAGCTGGACGCGGTCCACGGTGCGGTCCTCGATCCGGCTGTCGCCCTCCTGCGCGAAGAGCCTGGTGGCAACGCGGTGCGCGGAGCGCAGGATCGCGCCGACGAGCCCGAAGGGAGAGCCGAACGACAGGCAGCCGCGGCGGCGCCGGGCGGCGGACCTCGTGGACTGGGGGCCGTAGGGGTACGGAGGGTGGTTCGGGTTCGGGTACGGGCCCGGATTCGGTGGTGGCGGACCGTACGGGCCGCCCTGCGGTGGTCCGTAGGGAGCGCCCCAGCCGCCCTGGCCTCCCGGTCCGTTGCCGCCAGGCTGACCCGGGCCGTTTCCCGGCCCCCATCCCCCCGTAGCCATGCCGCTCCCCGTTCGCTTTCGGCCAGTTGGCGTGTGTCCTGTGGTGCCAGGCGCAGTGTAGTGGCACATCAGGTGACAGAGGCCGCGCTCGTTGCCGGTCGCGCCGCCTTGCCCGTCGCGCCACATACGTGGATATCCGTCAGCGCGCCCCGCATTGCCTCACTACCCACCGTGGCACCAGCACCCGCTCACCATACTTTGCCCGCTGTAGACCGCTCCTCCGCGGCATCTCGTGTAGCCCTGCGTGACCGTGAAGAAACCAAGACCTGGGCCAGTGGCACAGGCCGACAGCAGCTCAGCACGCAGAGCTTGACAGAGAACAGAACCGGTCGGTGCAGAGCTCGGTGGCCAGCTGGCCACCACAGCCGCCGAGCAGCAGAGCGCACCAGAACGTGTCGCGCTCGTGCCAGTGGCGAAAGGCGTCCAGCTCGATCGCCTCCAGCGGCGGCATGAGCGGCTCCTCACGGTGACATACAGCGCGACGACGGCCAGGATCACGACGGCGACCTCGGGGAGAGCTCGTGCTCTCTCGGGGGTTCGACACGACTTTTCGACACCCCCGCCGGACGGGACCGGATCAACGCAGTCCGGCGAAGAGATCATTCTCGGGTACGGCAGCGCCGGTGCTGTCCTTGACACGTACGAAGGTCTCCATGCCCATCAACTCGCCGAACCGCTCCTTGCCCATCTTGAGAAAGAAGATGTTCTCGCCCTGACTGGCGTGCGCGGCCAGCGCATCGAACTTCTGACCGCTGAATGCGGTGGTGTCCACCCACGTGGTGATCTCATCGTCGGGGAGGCCGATCTCGGCCATCGCGGCGGTCTCGGCGGGATCCGGCTCCGGCATGTCCTCATGAAACTCGCGCATGGTCTCCCCGAACCGCTGCATCATCGAGCGGGGCATCGTCGTCCAGTACACCTTCGGTGTCAGGGTGGTCATCTCCAGCGCCGCCATCGTGATGCGGTGGGCCTGGATGTGGTCGGGGTGGCCGTAGAAGCCGTTCTCGTCGTAGGTGACGACCACATCGGGGCGGTAGTGCCGCATGAGTTCCGCGAGTCGGGCGGCGCCTTCCTGCACGGGGGTCTGCCAGAAGGATCCAGGGGCGTCGTTGCTCGGCCAGCCCGTCATCCCGGAGTCGGCATAGTCCAGCATCACCAGATCGCTGACCTTCAGGACGTCACAGCTTGCCAGGAGCTCTTGACGGCGCATCAAGGCGACAGCCGCCGGATCGTGCCCGGGATCGCCAGGTTTGACACCCCCCGTTCCGTCACCGCAACCGCCGTCGGTACACGTCACGAGAACCGTGCGGATGCCTTCCGCCGCGTACCGTGCGAGGACCCCTCCGGTTCCGGTGGCCTCGTCGTCGGGGTGGGCATGCACTGCCATGAGCGTCAAGGGCCGGTCAGTCATGAAACAGTCCTCCTGCAGAAATACGTCGTTGGTCCACGGCGGGCGTTCCGCGATCCCGGGGCCCGGATCCTGTCCGGGCGCATGACCTTGTTCCCACCCGTGCGACACCGGTCCCTCGGTCGATACAACAGTGCTGGCCGGACCGGCTGTTCCCGGCGCGGCCGCTTGGCCTTCCCCAAGGCGTCGGCGTGAGAACTCGAACGCGGTACGGGCGCAGCGCGCAGCACCTTCCGAGATCCGGTCCGCCTCGGGGCAGCCAAGAACAGATCGTCGACGGTGACCTGGCCTCACGCTTTCATGAAGCGGGCTGTCCGACGGGTGGTCCGTCCGCCTGCTCTCGGCCAGTTCGTGGGCTGCTTTCATCGTGTCCACACTCAGGCCGCTGAGCACCGTCGTGGCGATGGAACGCAGCCGACCCGCGACGACATCCGCTGCCAGTTCGGCGAGGATTCTGCCCTGGCTGGCGGTGTCACCACCGGCCATGATCTTGCTGAACACGGTTTCGGTGTGCAGCGAGACGGATTTACCGGCGAGCGGTCCAAGATCGAGGGGACCGTTCAGATCGATGACGGCAAGGTGGCCGAATGGCCGCAGGATCTCTGCGATCCTGCCGACATTGCCGATGGTCCCCGAAGTGGACAACACCAGGTCGATCCGGTGGACACCGGCGTCACGTAGTTGACCGTGCACGTTTCCGGTGTGGTCGACGACCACATCCGCTCCCATCCTCGTGCACCACTCGCGTGATTCTGGACACGAGGCCGTGCTCGCCACCAGGGCCGAGGTCCTGCTCTTCAGCAGCTGTGTCGCCGGCGTCCCCACGCCGCCGGCGCCGCCGACGATCAGCCCCCGGTCGGGCGCGAACCCACGCGCGCGAGGGGCGCTTCGAGGAGTGATCGCCCGAGGCCCGGCTGGGCGTAAGCAGCTGATGTCTTTCCGATCTTGAGAGTTGCGCGTCGAAAGGGCCGTACTCCATCCGACCGAGGAGTCAGATGGCGTCTACGTGCCAACGGCGGCCAAATCGGTCTCGCAGGTTGATGTCTTTGGTGGCAGGTACAGCTTCGAGCATCGGGGGGCGGGGCCGCACCGGTAGCGAGGAGGCGATGCAGCGGTCGTCGGGCACATCGAGTCCAGCCAGCTCGGCAGGACGTCTGACCGCGGCTCCAAATGTGCTCGAAGACGGCATAGACGTCGAAAGCCACTTCGTGCGCCCTTGCGTACATCGCCGTTGTCAAGAAATGCGCCGTCCGTCCCGGCTCAGTTGCTCGAACGGGCGATACCGAGCGCCGCAGTCCGCACGGCGGGGGCAAGCCGGTCCACGGCCGCCCGGTCGGCGGCAGCCCGGGAGTGCGCCACGATGCCGAGTGCGGCGCGTACTCCGCCATCCAGCCTGAGGATCGGGGCCGCGACGGACACGGCTCCCAAGGTCATCTCTTCGCAGGAGTAGGCCACTCCGGACTTGCGTACCTCGGCCAGCGCCGCCGCAAGCCGGCCGGGCTGGATGATGGTGTGTGGGGTCATTCGGACCAGGCCTGCCTCGGTGACGGCACCGAACAACTCCCTCGCCGAGAAGGCCAAGAGAGCCTTCCCGACCCCAGTCGCGTGCAGGGGGAGCCGACCACCGATGTGGGTCTGCGTAGGAACGGCCTTGCCGCTGGAGATCTTCTCAATGCAGAGGGCTTCGTGGCCGTCCAGGACCGTCAGCTGGATGTTCTCCTGGGTCGCCCGAAACAGATCGTGCATGTAGGGGAGGGCCGCCTCCCGGAGCCCGCGCTGCTGCGGAGCGAGAGTGCCGATCGTCCACAGCCGGATCCCGATGCGATAGCGGCCGTCGTCGAGACGCTCCAGCCCACCCCAGTTGCGGAGTTCATTGATGAGCCGACGGGCGGTCGAGACAGGTAGACCGCTTCGCGTGGCCACCTCGGTGAGCGTCAGCGCGGGATGAGCCACGTCAAAGCAGTCAAGGACGGCGAGCAACCGACGAGAGACGGTCTGGCCTGGGGCATTCGTTCGTCCGGCCACATTCTCACCTTCGTCTGGTTGTCCGGCCCGCCCTCGGACCAAGCTGCCCGACACCTTAAAGAGCAGTGCCACTGAATGGCAATGAAGTCTGGCGCGGGGCCGAGTTTCGGCCACATTATCGCTGCGTTACTGAGAGCTTGCAGCCTTGTCCGGCCCTCCCGACACGAGGTGCGACCTCGTGTCGGGAGGGCCGGCAGAGAACGAGGAGGTTCTGCGGGTGTTGACGAGCCGCGAAGACGAACTTGCCCCGCGGGGGCCGACCGGGTACTGGGCGCCGGACCGGGACGCAGTCATCCGGAATTGCGTTGCCACTGGGTGGAAGCCAGTCGGGGGGTGCCGATGACTTCATCACGGGCAGCCTCCGCCTCCCCCGAAAAGACCAGCTTCTGGGTACGCCAGGGCATCGTCCCGAAACTCCGCTGGGGATTCGTGGCGCTCACCCTGTTCATGATCGGCGACGGGATCGAAGCCGGCTTCCTGTCCCCGTACCTCGACGCACACGGCTTCGGCCCTGGCCAGGTTTCCCTCCTATGGAGCGTCTATGGGCTCGTCGTCGCCCTGGGCTCATGGCTCTCGGGTGCGCTCACCGAGGCCTTCACCGTCCAGCGGGTGATGTTCGCCGGGTTCGTGATCTGGGTCGTCCTCGAGATCGCGTTCCTGATCGCACTGGCACAGAACGACATCACGCTCATGCTGATCACCTTTGGCATCCGCGGCCTGGGATACCCGCTCTTCTCCTATGGCTTCCTCGTCTGGGTGGCGAGGGACACTCCCGACGCGGTAATGGGCAAGGCCGTAGGCTGGTACTGGTTCTTCTTCGTGCTCGGCCTCGGGGTGATCAGCTCCTACTACGCGGGCTTCGTCATCCCGCTTATCGGGGAGTTCGCAACCCTCGCCTCGTCGCTCGTATTCATCGGGGTGGGCGGAAGCATGATGTTTCTCCTGGTAAAGGCACCCAGGCAGGAACCGACCGACCTCGCCACGAGCCTGCGCTCGATGTTCGGCGCCCTCAAAATCGTCGTCGAGCGTCCGAAGGTGGGCATCGGCGGGATCGTGCGAGTGATCAACACGTTGGGCTTCTACGCCTTCGTCGTGTTCCTGGCCACCTACATGGTCCGTGATGCCGGGCTGTCCACCTCTGAATGGCAGAAGGTGTGGGGGACGATGCTGCTGGCAAACATCCTGGGCAACGTGCTGTTCGGGTACGTCGGCGACTACGTCGGCCGCATCTCGACCGTAGCGTGGTTCGGCGGATTTCTCTGCGCGGTGAGCGCTCCCGCCTTCTACTACGTTCCGAAACTGCTCGGCCCGAACTTCTGGGCGATCCTCGGCGTCGGGGTTGTCTACGGAGCCGCGCTCGCCGGTTTTGTTCCGCTGTCCGCGATCTTGCCCTCGCTGGCTCCACACCGCGTCGGCAGCGCCCTCGCGGTCCTGAACCTGGGCGCGGGAGTGAGCCAGTTGATGGGACCGGCGGTAGCCGGGCTCGTGGCACCGATCGGGATCGCCGGAACGGTCTGGGTCATCTCCGGCATCTACGTCGTCGGCATCGGGCTGACCTACGGACTGCGCGCCCGGGACACGAATCCGGTGGGCAGTGCCGATCTCCCGTCCTCCTCCAGCCCGGCCCTGCCCGCCAACCAATGACTTCGCGGACAAAGGAGATCCGGGTGCCGAATCAGGAAAAGGCCCGCGAGACCCTGCCGACCATCGTCCTTCTGCACGGGATGTGGCACGGCGGTTGGGCCTGGGAATCCGTCGCGACACTGCTCGAAGCGAACGGCTATCCATGCGTGCGGGTCACATTGCCCGGCAAAGACCGCGCTCCAGGCGACCCCACGTTCCGGGGCCACTGCGACCACCTCGCCCAACTCCTCGCCGACATCCCCGATGACGTCGTCCTCGTAGGGCACTCCTACTCCGGAGCCCTGCTGGGAGAGGTCGGCGGCGCACCCAACGTACGCGCCATGGTGTTCGTCAGCGCATTTGCCCTCGAGCCCGGGGAGTCGGTCGCGTCGGTCAACGACGCGCAGGCGGGGTCGCAGGCCGGCGCGAACGAGATCCGCCGTGTCGGCGACTACCTGGTCATCGATCCGGAAATCGCGCGGAATGGGTTTTATCACGACTGCACACCGACTGACACAGCGAACGCCGTCGGGCGCCTTACGCCCGAGCACGTCGGCACCCGGGCCGCGGTCATCACTGAGGCGGCTTGGCGGACGGTCCCCTCTCACTTCGTCGTCTGCACCCTGGACCGGGCATGTACGCCCGAGGTCCAGCGCATGATGGCGGCCCGGCTGGGGTCGTCGAGCGATCTCGAGTCAAGCCATTCGCCGATGCTGTCGATGCCGGAGGCGGTAGCGCGTACGATCGCCGGCTTCGAGTCCAGGCACCGCGCATCGCCCAACGGGACGGAGCGTGCGTCGTGAGCGACTCGACGGCCGACACTGTGCCCGCGCCCGTTGCGATCGTGACCGGTGGCGCCGGGGGGATGGGCTTGGCCATCGCGACCATACTGCTCGGCGACGGCTTCCGGGTCGCGCTGCTGGACCGCCGCGGGGCGCGGGAGGCCGCCGCCATGCTTGCCGAGGCCGGTGAAGCCACCGGCCGCCGCGTCCTGGGAGTCGAGGTCGATGTCACCGACGAGGAGGCCGTACGGGCCGCCGTCGCGCAGGTCGATGTGGCGTGGGGCCGGGTCGACGCGCTGGTCAACAACGCCGGCATCGAACCACAGCACTCGTTGGAGAGCCTTGAGTCGGGCACCTGGCGGGTGACGCTCGATGTCAACCTGTCGCGAACGCCGTGGCGTTCCTCCTGTCCGACCGAGCCCGCAACATCACCGGCGAAACGGTGCATGTGGCGGCCGGGACGCAGCTCGCACCGTTCATCCACTGAACCGCGTACGAAGACTTGCCAAAGTGCCACTGGATGACAGGTAACCATGGCATATAGCAGGGTTTGTGCAGCAGTATCGCTGTGTTGCAAGGAAGGGTGCAGGCTGCCCGATCGCCGAGGTGTACGGCCTCGGCTCGGGTCGGCCGGCACGGTTAAGGGAGGTTATGAGGGTGCCGACAAGCTACGAGGACAGGCTGGCGCTGCGGGAGTTGGTCGAGAACTGGGCCCTGTGGCGCGACGCCGGGGACTGGGATCGCTTTGCCACTGTGTGGGACCCGACGGAGGGTTGGATGACGGCGACGTGGTTTCAGGGCCCGGCGACAGAGTTCATTGCTGCCAGCAGGGCCGGATTCGACAGTGGGGTGAGCATTCTGCACTTCTTGGGCGGACACACCGCAGACGTCCGCGATGACCGTGCCATCAGCCAGACGAAGATGACGATCAACCAGCGCGGGAGCATCGATGGTGTCGATGTCGATGTGGTCTGCACCGGCCGCTTCTACGACTTCTGCCGCCGATACGACGGTCAGTGGAAGATCGTACGTCGACAGCCCATTTACGAGCATGACCGTCTGGACCTGGTCGATCCGTCCGCTGAGCTGAAGCTCGACCGAGCGTTGCTGGACCGGTTCCCTGCGGGATATCGCCACCTTGGCTACTTGCAGACCAAGGCCGGTTTCACGGTCACGGCCGGTCTCCCGGGGCTGACCGGGGAGGCCGTGCAGCGTCTTTACGATGAGGGCGCGAGGTGGTTGGCCGACTCGGCAATCCCGGGCGACCCGTACTGAGAGGAGCCTCAGACATGCCAACCGCGCACCTGACCTGTAGCGCGAACACCCTGCGCTTCGCCGACCTGCCCACCCGGGTGTCCGCGGCGGCCACGGCCGGCTTCACCGGCCTTGGCCTACGCGTAGCCGACTACCTCGACGCGGACATGGCGGATGCGGATATCCGCGACCTCCTCGACCGGCACGGTCTGCGGGTGCTCGAGCTGGAGCACACCTGGGACTGGGGCGCCGGCGAGGATCCGGTGGAGGCGACGATGTTCCGGCTCGCCGACCGAATCGGCGTCCGGCAGCTCAATGTCCCGATGTTCGCGGCGCACCCGTTGCCGGATCTCGTGCGGCCGTTCGCGGCGCTGTGCGACCGGGCCGCCGAGCACGGCCTGCTGGTCGGTTTCGAGTTCCTCCCCTACAGCCACGTTCGAAAACTCAGCCAGGCATGGGAAGTCGTCGCCGCCGCGGACCGGCCGAACGGCGGGGTCATCCTCGACCTCTGGCACTGGTTCCGCTCCGGCGCTGAGCCCAAGGACCTTGTCGATATTCCGGCGTCCGCGATCACCTCCCTGCAGTTGTGCGACGTGCTCCCCGACACCGGCCCCGACCTCGCCGACGAGGCCCGCCACCGACGTCTGCTCCCCGGGCAGGGCGCCGGAGACACCCTCGGCGTGCTCGGCGCCCTGCACGACCGCGGCATCAGGGTGCCGGCGTCGGTGGAGGTCTTCTCCGACGACCTCGACGCACTCCCCGCTGCGGACGCGGCCCGGCTGGCATACGACGCGGGCGCCATGGCCCTCGACCGTGCGAAGCTCAACGCCCCGTCCTGGACGACCAACCTCGAGGAGGCCCGATGACCACGGGCAAGGCCAAGCAGCCCACCGCCCGCCCCGCCCGCTTCTCGGAGGAAGGCTCCGTCGAGGTGGTTGCCGAGAGCTTCGCCGACACCCCCAACCCGCGGCTGAAGCAGCTCATGACGAGTCTGGTCGAGCACCTGCATGCGTTCGTCAAGGATGTCGAGCCCACGGAGGAGGAGTGGCAGGCCGCCGTCGACTTCCTCACGGATGTCGGGCACATGTGCGACAGCACCCGGCAGGAGTTCGTCCTGCTCTCCGATGTGCTCGGGGTGTCGATGTTGGTCAATGCGATCAACCATCGGAAAACTGCCGGGGCCACGGACTCCACCGTCCTCGGCCCGTTCCACATGGTCGAGTCGCCGGAGCGTGAGCTGGGCGCGAACATCTCGCTCGACCGCAACGGTGAGCCCTGCGTGTTCGC
The DNA here is from genome assembly GCF_018035285.1 of Streptomyces sp. MK37H. Classification (NCBI taxonomy): domain Bacteria; kingdom Bacillati; phylum Actinomycetota; class Actinomycetes; order Kitasatosporales; family Streptomycetaceae; genus Streptomyces; species Streptomyces sp. MK37H. Next base: position 50,866 of record NZ_JAAAYH010000011.1, read on the forward strand.
CGGCCAGGTCCGGTCGTCCGACGGGACACCACTGCCCGGAGCGCGGGTCGACGTGTGGCAAGCCAACGGAGCCGGCTACTACGACGTCCAGCAGCCCGAGGTGCAGCCCGAGCGCAACCTCCGCGGACTGTTCGTCGCAGACGATCAGGGACGTTTCTGGTTGCGGACCGTGGTTCCCCGCTACTATCCGATTCCCGACGACGGGCCAGTCGGGCAGCTACTCGCCGTCACCAAACGGCACCCCAACCGCCCCGCGCACATCCACGTCATCGGCGAAGCAGACGGCCACGCCCCGCTCACCACACACGTCTTCGTCGAAGGCAGCCCCTACCTGGACTCCGACACCGTATTCGGGGTGAAGCAGTCGTTGATCCGGCCGGTCACGGTGGTCGACGATCTGCGTCGCGCCGAGCAGTACAACGTCCCCAACCCCTTCCGGCTCCTCGAGTTCGACATCGTCCTCGAGCCCCTCCCCGCGCGGAGCAATCATGAAGCATGACTTTGTCCACGAGAGCCGTCCCGGTCGGGTCGTCTTCGCGGTAGGGGCGAGAACCCGGCTGCCCGAGGAGATCGACCACCTTGGCTTGAACAACCTGATGGTGGTGTGCACACCCGGGCAAGCTGACCTTGCCGCCGAGTTGACGTCTCCGCTCGGCGATAAGGTCGCAGAGCTGTACCCGCACGCCACGATGCACGTCCCGGTCGCCGTCGCGTCGAAAGGGATCGCGCGAAGCCGGGAGATCGACGCTGACGGCTGCATCGCCATCGGCGGGGGCTCCGCAATCGGCTTGGCCAAGGCCATTGCCAAGGACACCGGCCTGCCGATCATCGCCCTGCCGACGACATACGCCGGCTCGGAAATGACAACGGTCTGGGGCTTGACCAACGCTGGCCGCAAGACCACCGGCCGGGACCCGCGAGTGCTTCCCGTCACCGTGGTCTACGACCCCCAGCTGACCGTCACGCTACCCCCCGCACTCTCAGTCACCAGTGGCATGAACGCCCTCGCGCATTCCGCAGAGGCGCTCTACGCGCCCGACTGCTCTCCGATCACCGCACTCATCGCAGCGGAATCCGCGCGAGCCATCGCCAGCGCACTCCCCCGCCTGGTCGCCGACCCGCGCGACATCGACGCCCGCTCGGACGCCCTCTACGGAGCCTGGCTCGCCGGTAGCGCGCTGGGATCGACCACGATGTCGCTGCACCACAAGCTCTGCCACATCCTCGGCGGCACCTTTGACCTCCCGCACGCCGAGACCCACACCGCCGTACTGCCGCACGTCCTCGCCGTCAACCTCCCCGCCGCGTCGACGGCGCGGACCGCGCTGGAGACCGCGCTGGGCACCACGGAGCCATCAGTGCACCTGTTCCACCTTGCCCAAGACCTCGGCGCCGAAATGTCACTCAAGGCGCTGGGCATGCCCGAGGACGGCCTGCAAACCGTCATCGACCAGACGATTGCCGCTCCCTACGCCAACCCCACACCCGTCGCCGAAGCCGACCTCCACCACCTCCTCGGCAACGCTCTGCTCGGCGCTGCGCCCACTACCCGCCCTGGCGCCTCACAGTAGAAAGCGGTCATTCCTGGGCCCGTGCCCAGCCGCAGGATGAACGAGTGGCGCCGTCGGCATCCCCGCCCGCTCCCCACCGCCCTCTCTTCGCGCAGCCTCGGGCGGAAGCCCTACCACCCATGCCGTCGACGCCAATGAAGCCGTCCGCTGGAGGACCCGTGCCCGCATCACCCAGCCTCGATCTGCAAGGTCTCATCAACCGCCACAGAATCGGGAGCCTGCAACGCCGGGTGCTGCTGCTTTGTCTGGGAGTGGTGACCCTCGACGGGATCGACGTCGCCATGGTCAGCCACATCGGCCCGTCTCTCATCTCCGACTGGGGCCTTACGAAAGCCGAACTCGGGCCCGTCGTCACTGGCGGACTGCTTGGCCTGGCAATCGGCTCCCTTGTCGCCGGTCCGCTCGCGGACCGCGTCGGCCGCCGGAAGGTCATCATCGCCTCGCTCGTCTTCTTCGGGCTGATGAGCGCGGCGACGGCCCTGACCTCGGACATACTGTGGTTCCCAGTCCTCCGCGTCCTCACCGGCTTCGGTCTCGGCGCCGCCCTGCCCAACGCGACGACGCTGGTCTCCGAGTACGCACCGACACGCCGACGGAGCACGCTTCGGACAACGCGGGCCCGCCGACGACGGAAGGCGGCTCGAGGACATCGCATGACTCGGAACGATTCCTGCCGTGATCGCCCGGTCCGGGCGATCACGCCCTCCATCGAGGCCTGATTTGTACCTGCCATCGGACGGAGAGCGCACATGGCCTTCGCATACGCGAGACCTACAGCACCCCTATCTCTTGGCGCGATCTGCTTTCGCGATCGGCCCTTCCCTCAGATCATCGCGGCGGCGAGCGCCAGCGGCTTCCCCGGCATCGGGCTGACAGTCGGACAGTGCGTGTCCGCCCTCGAGCGCGGTATCGCGCTGGAGGAATTGCCCAAGCGCATCGAGGACGCGGGGTTGAAGGTCGCGGAGCTCGAACTCGTCCGGCTCTGCGACGATGGACCCACTCGGTGTGCCAACGGCCTGGTCGAGGATCTCGTTGACATTCTTGAACCCGACCGTCTGCACACCGCGGCCTTCACCGGAGAAGCCGCCAGGGCCGCAGACGAATTCGCCGCTCTGTGTCAGCGACACCCGCACACGCCGGTAGCGGTGGAATTCATGCCCTACTCGGTCGTGAAGAACGTGGAAGCCGCACTATCACTGGTTTCACACGCCGGGACCGACAACGCGACGATCGCGCTCGACATCGTCCACTTCTTCAGATCCGGTGGAACAATCGAGCAGATCGACAATCAGCTCCTCGACCACGTCGCGGGAGTGCAACTCTCCGACGTATCCCCCAGAACCGGTGTAGAGCTCGCAAGAGAAGCGCGCCACCTCCGCACCTACCCAGGGCGCGGCAACCTGGATACCGTGGGCTTTCTGGCCAGGATTCTCCTGCTGGAGGCCAGCCTGCCTCCGATCAGCGTCGAGCCGGTTTCCGACGCCCTTGAACGACTTCCCCTCGCAGTAGTTTCCGAGGAAGTCATATTCACGACGATGCAAACCATTGCGAAGGCTGAATCCGCCGCCGCCTGCAAGGCCGACGGCGACCACACTTTCGCTCATGCAGCTTTCGATTCTTCCGATGGCTGCGCCACCCCATGAAGCATCCCGCAACGCACAATAAGCGGGGGCAAGGAAGGATCCACATCATGCGACTTCAAGGCAAGGTTGCCCTGATCAGCGGCGGCGCCAGCGGGATGGGCCGGGCTACCGCCGACACGTTCGCCCGCGAGGGCGCCACGGTCGTCGTCGCCGACATCAATGACAGCGACGGCACCTCCGCGGTCAAGGAGATTCATGCCGCCGGTGGGCAGGCCCACTACCTTCACCTTGACGTCACCGACGAGAACGCCTGGACGGCCGCGATCGACGAGGTCCTCGATCTGTTCGGCCGACTCGACGTGCTGGTCAACAACGCAGGGATCAGTGGCACGTTCGACCCTGACCTCACCAGCACCGGCTTCTTCGACCAGCTCATGCTGGTCAACGCAAAGAGCGTCTTTCTCGGCATCAAGCACGGAGCCGCCGCCATGATCCGCTCAGGCGGCGGCTCGATCGTCAACTTGTCCTCGATCTCGGCCACGATCGGCCAGCCGGGCGTGCACATGGGCTACGGCGCGTCCAAGGCCGCCGTGAAGTCGATGACCACCACTGCCTCGGTACACCATGCAGAGCAAGGTATTCGGGTCAACGCGGTCGCCCCGGGCATGTTGCCTCCGATGCGTACGTCTCGGGGCTCCGCCGACCCGGCTTGGCGGGCCAAGCAGATCGACGGCGTGCCGATGAAGCGGTCGGGCGAGGTTCAGGAAGTCGCCGACGTCGTCCTGTTCCTCGCCAGCGACGAGTCTTCCTACGTGACCGGGGTTGAGATCCTGGTCGACGGCGGCCTGACCTCTGTCTGACCGAGACCCGCGAAGCTGCGCGACGCACAGCGGGGTGAGCCGCAGCCCCACAGCGTGCCATCGGCGGCGTCTCATGCGCCTTCCCGGCCCGAAGAACTGCTACGGGAATCACCGGATGGCTCCGCCCGGTAGCTGCACGGGTGCATAGCCCAGTTTGGACGGAAGGCGTGTACCCGCAACGCGCGGCGTGCGGCCTTGTGGAAGGCCTCGCTCACCGCTCAGCTTCCGGTGGGGGCAGGGTGGTGGTCGCGGACGGGGCTGGGGCGATATCGCTGCCCAGCCCGAGGGGTGGCATCCCGGCAGCGATCGCGGCCGACTCCCCGCCGCTGGGACCGCCGGGTGTTCGTCGCCGCTCAACGACGCTGCGCTGCCCCCGGTAGCTGCTACCTACCGGCTCGTCCGTCCGTAGGGCAACCGTGGCGGGGTCTTGATCGCGGTTGCGTTGCCGGAACATCAGCTCACCGTCGCTACCCGTGGACCTGCGTGTGCGCGAAGTCGAGAAACGACTCGACGGCGTGCACGACCTCCCAGGGAGCTTCCTCTGGAACGTAATGGCCCCCGGGTACCGCACCACCGCTCACCGCGGTCGGGTCGGCGTGGTGGTCCTGCCAGATACGCACGACATCGCACTGAGCGAGGCCACCCTCGGCGCCCCAGAGGACAAGCAGTGGCGGCTGCAGCCGAAGCCCGCGCTCGTAATCTGCCTCGTCGAGTTCGAGATCGGTCGTGAAGCCCGCTCGATAGTCCTCCAAAGAGGCCCGCAGATGGCGCCGGTCGCTGAATGCGGCAACGTAATGTTCGAACGTTTCCGAGTCGACGGCGCCTGAGTCGAGAACACGATCGAAGAAATACCGAAGATACGCTTCAACATTTCCAGAGATCAGCTCTTCTGCCAGGTCAGATTGCCGATGGAAGAACCAGTGCCACATTGCGCTCGCCGAGTCTCGGTCATACGACCGCATGACGACCCTGGTCGGCAGAATGTCCAGCAGCACCAGCGCATCGACTTCCGAGGGGTGATCGAGAGCCCATCGGTGGGCGACGCGGGCACCGCGGTCGTGGCCGATCACTACCGCCGACTCGTATCCCAGGCGGTGAATCAAGCTGCTCAGGTCAGCTGCGGTGGCGCGTTTGCCATATCCTGAACTGGCCAGCCCCGAGGCTCCGTAACCGCGCAGATCCGGGGCGATAACGGTGCGGCTGCGGCTGAGCGGTTCCATGACATGGCGCCAACAGGCACCCGTCTGGGGCCATCCGTGGAGTAGCACGACCAACTGCGGACCGTCGCCGACGACACGGTAGGCCAACTCGACGTCGTCCAGGCTTATGGACTCGACGGTGTCCCGACGCATCTTTCTCTCCTCGCCATTCAGTCACTTCACGACTACATACTCGCTTACGCCCCTGCGACACCAAGCCTGGATTGCCGCCCAGTGGCAGGCGAATCAGCACTTCTGGCTGCGTGAGGTGTTTCGTTTGTGCACTGCCGCACCCCGTCAGGTGCCGCAGCTCCGCCAGCCACGGCAACCCCGAAACGCGAAAGCCGGTCCCTCATGATGCAAAATCTCTACCTCATCGGCGAGGCCACCTCTTACTCCCTGTCCCCCGCGATGTGGAACCATGCCTTCAAGGCTGCGGGACTAGCGGAATACTGGCGCTACACCGGGTGTCCCACCCGGCAGGCCGAACTGCCTGCTGCGATCACTTCCCTGAGGCGGCCCGGTACCGCAGGTGCGAACATCACCATGCCGTACAAGGTCGCCGCGCTCGCTGTCGCCGACGGCCGGAACGAGGACGCCGACCGTGCTGGGGCCACCAACTGGCTCAGCCGGCACGGGGGTTCTCTGTACGCAGCGAACACCGATGTGGCCGCGGTCCGCACCCTGCTCGCCGAGAGGGGTGACGATGCCCGCCCACCCTGGCGGGTCGTCCTGCTCGGTGCCGGCGGTGCAGGCCGTGCGGCGGTCGCGGGTCTAAACGGCTTCCACGTCGCCGACCTGGTCATCCTCGATCGGTGTAGCACCGCGGCGATAGGCCTTGCGGACCGGGCGAGGGCCTGGGGACTGCCCGGGCGAGTCGGGGACTGGCCGACATTGGAGTCCGTCGTGCGCGAGGCGGACCTGGTGATCAACTCGGCTCCCTTCGGCATGACGGACCCGAGCGAGCCGAGCCCCATACCCAGTTCCTGGTTCTGCGGGCGCCCCATGCTGTACGACTTCGTGTACACGCCCGTGCCCACGGCGCTGCAACGCACCGCAACTTGGGCGGGCGTTACCGTGTGCGACGGTCTTGCCCATCTCGAATCCCAGGCGGTGGCCACCCTCCCGCTACTGGACCTGCCCGAATCCTTCGCTCCTCTACTGCGCGCAGGGCTCACCGCGGCTGCAGGCCGCACACCCTGTCGTTGGAGCTGATGTCCGGCCTCCAGCAGAGGGGAGAGACCTCAAGCAGATGAGTTGACGAGAGGGGGGAAGCTCTCCGACGGGACGCGGAAAGACGCCATGGTTCGGAATGCTGATTCTGGCGGCATGACCGCTGCTCCGTGCTCGTATGGCGTGCAAGAGAGGGATGTGAGCATGACAACCCCGGACATATGGCCGCAAGGCTGCCGATGACGCCGATTGGGCCGTCCGGGGCTGAAGATCACCCCGCCTTGGGCGACGCCGAAGGCACTCTCTTCGGGCAGGGCCCCTTGTGCGCCGCGCTCGGGGCCAAGAATGCGACGGTGTCCCTCTATTTGCGCGTGCACCCCTTGGCTCCCGCCTTCGCATTCTTGAGCGCACGATCCAGATAGGTTACGGTGGGGTCATGGCAAGGACCCGGGAGTTCGACACCGAGGCGGCGGTGAGCCGCGCGATGGAGCTGTTCTGGACGCGCGGCTACGAGGCGACCTCGGTGCGCGACCTGACCCAGCACCTGGGAATCGGGCAGGGGTCCTTGTATGCCGCGTTCGGCGACAAGGAGGGCCTGTACCGGGCGGCGCTGGAGCACTACCGCACCACCCTCGCGGCGGCCGCCCTGCGCAGCCTGGAGGAGGGGGCGGACGCCCGGTCGGCGATCCGTACGATGCTGGTCGAGCGGGTCCGGATCGCCGTGGAAGACAACGGCCGGGGCTGCCTGGTAGTCAACGCCGCCTGCGAGCGCCTGCCGGAGGATGCGGCGACCCGGCGCACCGTGCGGGACATGCAGGACGCCAGCCGGGATGCGCTCACCGAGGTGCTGCGGGTCGCGGCGGAGCGGGGCGAGATCGCGACGCGGCACGACCCACACACCCTCGCCGCCTTCCTCGTCACCTTCCTCAACGGACTGCTGGTCTCCTCGAAGATCGCGCCGGACGTCCGCACCCTCGAACCCCTCGTGGAAGTCGCGCTGGCCGCCCTCGACTGACTTTTTTTCATGCCCAAAATCTGTATCAGACGATCCAGAAAAGCTGTCGGATCCCACGCGGGCACGGGATCCGACGACACCCACCCCTGCTTC
>NZ_JAAAYH010000110.1:0-23025 GCF_018035285.1 Streptomyces sp. MK37H
AGTTGGCCGCCACAGCTCGGGCACTGCTCGGAGCTCATGATCGTTCCTTTGGTTCACGCGCGCGGAGTGGTGCGGGCCACCCGTGCGCTCAGATTTCCTTGTGGGGCGGATGCCCCGCAATAGCCAGAACAAGCCGCGTTGAGGTACGAGCCCCGGACGGAGCGCGTTCACACGGGGCGGCGTTACCGGGGGGTCTTCTCCACATACGCTCCTCGCGCCCCCTCGTGCGCCGCTTGAACGCTTGACACCGATGGGGCCGGGTGTGCGCGGGCGCGCACGACGAAGCGGGCGGGGAGCCGGTGATGGCTCCCCGCCCGCGTCGATCAGGGGCGTTGCTGTGGGGTCAGCTGATGGACTTGATCAGCTCACCGTTCGCGGTGTCGCCGCTGAGCTCCCAGAAGAAGGTGCCGCCCAGGCCCTGCTGCTGCTTGTAGTTCATCTTCCCGGCGATGGTGGCGGGGGTGTCATAGCTCCACCACTGGTTGCCGCAGTGCGCGTAGGCCGTGCCCGCGACCGTGCCGGTCGCCGGGCAGGAGCCCTTGAGCACCTTGTAGTCCTCGATGCCCGCCTCGTAGGTGCCGGGCGCGGCGCCGGTCGCCGTGCCACCGGGGGCGTCCTGGGTGACGCCACTCCAGCCGCGTCCGTAGAAGCCGATGCCCAGCAGGAGCTTCGAGGCCGGGATGCCGAGGCCCTTGAGCTTGCTGATGGCGGCGTCGGTGTTGAAGCCCTGCTGCGGAATGCCGTTGTAGGAGTTGAGCGGGGAGTGCGGGGCGGTGGGGCCCTGTGCGGCCCATGCGCCGAAGAAGTCGTACGTCATCGGGTTGTACCAGTCGACGTAACTCGCGGCGCCCGCGTAGTCGGCGGCCTCGATCTTGCCGCCGGAGGAGGCGTCGGCCGTGATCGCCGCGGTCACCAGGTTGGACGAACCGAACTTGGCGCGCACGGCGGACATCAGGTTCTTGAAGGCGTCCTTACCGCTGGTGTCGCAGGAGAGGCCGCAGGCGTTGGGGTACTCCCAGTCGATGTCGATGCCGTCGAAGACATCCGCCCAGCGCGGGTCCTCGACCAGGTCGTAGCAGGACTGGGCGAAGGCCGCGGGGTTCTTGGCGGCCTCGGCGAACCCGGAGGACCAGGTCCAGCCGCCGAAGGACCACAGCACCTTCAGGCCGGGGTGGAGCTTCTTGAGCTTGCGCAGCTGGTTGAAGTTGCCGCGCAGGGCGCCCGCGTCCCAGGTGTCGGCCTGGCCGTCGACGCTGCTCGCCGCGTCGTACGCCTTGTCGTAGTCGGCGTAGGAGTCGCCGATGGCGCACTTGCCGCCGGTGACATTGCCGAAGGCGTAGTTGATGTGGGTGAGCTTGGCGGCCGAGCCCGAGGTCTCGACGTTCTTGACGTGGTAGTTGCGCTGGTAGATGCCCCATTCGGTGAAGTAGCCGACCACCTTGTTCCCGGCGGCCTTCGTCGTGGGGGTCTTGGCGGCCTTGGTCGTGGCCTGGGGTATGTCGGCGCTCCGGGGTTCACCGGCCGCTGCCGACCCCGCGAGCAGGGTGGCGGTCAGCACCGCCGTACAGATCGCCGCGAGCGCGGCGGACAGTCTGCCTGGTCTGAGCATGGAATCTCCTCGGTGGGGGGTGAGGGGAGAGTGAACTGCCCGACGACCTGCCCATAGCTTGACATGAACGCGCAGGGCAGGGTGGGGAAAAGGTAGAAGGACTAGACCAGTGGGGTCAATGGTCTGGGCCAATTTGCTCCATGCGTGCGACGTTGGCGGGAGTGCCTGGAGGAAGGTGGTGAGTGTCCATGTGCGAAATTGGTTGAAGATCGGGCGACCGGTACCGGAAGGCTCCGGATCGGGCATACTCCAACCGCCGCAGTGCAGGTCATCACCGTTCGCGATCCGACGGGCGGACCGGCCGGCGGCAGCAACACCGGTGGCGCCGCCTCACCCCGGCGCACGCCGCCGCAGCGCCTGACCAGGGGAGAGGAGAGCGCCGCCATGACCGATCACGGCCCGCAGCCGGTGGAGCGTGAGCTGCCCACCGAAGAGGCCCGCGACCTGATTTCGCTCGTCCGCGAGCTGATCGAACGGGAGATCAAGCCCCGGGCCGCCGAGGAGGAGGCCGCCGGGCGCTTCCCCCGCGAGCTGTTCACCCTGCTGTCCGAGTCCGGGCTGCTGGGGCTGGTCCACCCCGAGGAGTTCGGCGGCGGCGACCAGCCGTACGAGGTCTACCTCCAGGTCCTCGAGGAGCTCGCCGCGGCCCGGCTGACCGTCGGCCTCGGCGTCAGCGTCCACACCCTGGCCTGTCACGCCCTCGCCGGCTACGGCAGCAAGGAGCAGCGGGCCGAGCACCTCCCCGCGATGCTGGGCGGCGGACTGCTCGGCGCGTACTGCCTCTCCGAGCCCTCCTCCGGCTCCGACGCGGCCGGGCTCACCACCCGGGCCACCCGCGACGGGGACACCTGGACGCTCGAGGGCACCAAGGCATGGATCACCCACGGCGGCATCGCCGACTTCTACACCGTGCTCGCCCGCACCGGCCCCGAGCGCACCCGCGGCATCAGCGCCTTCCTCGTGCCCGCCGACGCCCCCGGGCTCTCGGCGGCCGCGCCCGAGCACAAGATGGGCATGGCCGGTTCGCCGACCGCCCAGATCCACCTCGACGGGGTGCGGGTGCCCGACGCGCGCCGGATCGGTGAGGAGGGCCAGGGGTTCGCGATCGCCCTGTCCGCCCTCGACGCGGGCCGGCTGGGCATCGCGGCCTGCGCCGTCGGCGTCGCCCAGGCGGCGCTGGACGAGGCGCTCGCGTACACCGCGCAGCGGCGGCAGTTCGGCCGGCCGATAGCCGACTTCCAGGGGCTGCGCTTCATGCTCGCCGACATGGCCACGCAGATCGAGGCCGGGCGCGCCCTGTACCTGACGGCGGCACGGCTGCGGGACGCGGGGCGGCCGTTCACCAAGCAGGCGGCGATGGCCAAGCTGTTCTGCACGGACGCCGCGATGCGGATCACCACCGACGCCGTCCAACTGCTGGGCGGATACGGCTACACGGTGGACTTCCCGGTCGAGCGCTATATGCGCGAGGCGAAGGTCCTCCAGATCGTGGAGGGCACCAACCAGATCCAGCGGGTGGTGATCGCCCGCGCTCTCGCGGGGCCTGAGGTCGGCTGAGGCCGGTGTGTCGGTTGGGGCCGGTGTGTCGGTCGGGGGCGCGGCCTGCGCCCCCGCCGTTTCGGGTACGCCCCGGCCGGGGTACCTCCCAGCGGTAGCTGGGGGAGGCTGAAGCGCCCCGGCGGGGGCACCTCCCAGCGGTAGCTGGGGGAGAACCGGGCCCTAGAAAAGGCGCACCGGCCGGGAGCCGGGGCCGCCGAGGTGAGAGAACGGCTGCTTCCGCCAGTCCAGGCCCGCCGGAAGCGTCAGCAGCAGCGCGGCGTCCCGCTCGAACGCGTCCAGCGACGCGTCGGCGGGCTCGGCGTCGGCCACTCGGCGGCCGGTGCCGGCGCAGACCGTGAGCCCGAACGGGTCCCACGGGGACGAGCACAGCGCGTGCTCGGGAAGGACGTCCTCGTCGGCGAGGAGTGCGATGGGGCGTGCGCAGTCCGGGCAGATCACCCGGAACATCTCATAGGTGTCGTGGATCTCGTCGGTATCGATGTCGCCTGCGTCGAGGCGCTCGAGATGAGGCATGAGTTTCCCCCTCGGGTGGGCTGGCCAGGCGCGTCGGCCTCGACCACAGCAAGCATTTCCCTCGCGGCCGCATAGGTAATCGCCGCATCTCATAGGACACCCATGAGGGCATGTGGTGTTCGTCACATGCCCGGCGCAGGTGCGGCGTAGCGGTGCCTATGTCCGCTGTGCCCACCCGTTGTGCCGGAGCCCTCCCGACCGCATAAGGTGATCGGCTGTGGAGGAGTTGGACAGACAGATCGTGGAGCTGCTCGTCAAGGACGGCCGGATGAGCTACACGGACCTGGGCAAGGCCACCGGCCTGTCCACATCGGCCGTGCACCAGCGGGTTCGCCGTCTCGAACAGCGGGGCGTGATCCGCGGCTATGCCGCCGTCGTGGACCCCGAGGCCGTCGGGCTTCCCCTTACCGCGTTCATCTCGGTCAAACCCTTCGACCCCAGCGCGCCCGACGACATCTCCGAGCGGCTCGCCGAGGTGCCCGAGATCGAGGCGTGCCACAGCGTCGCGGGCGATGAGAACTACATCCTCAAGGTGCGCGTCGCGACCCCGCTGGAGCTGGAGCACCTGCTCAGCCGGATCCGCTCGCTGGCCGGTGTCTCCACCCGCACCACCGTGGTTCTCTCCACGCCTTACGAGGCGCGCCCGCCGCGCGTCTGAACGCCCTGTCGACACCCCCTTACCTGATACCCCCATCGAGGCAGCCCGCCGTGAACGACCCCACCCCCGCCCAGGCCCCCGAAGGCCGTACCGTCCTGCTGCGCGGAGGTGAGGTCCACAGCCCCGCCGATCCGTTCGCGACCGCGATGGTCGTCGAACGCGGCACCATCGCCTGGGTCGGCTCCGAAGGGGCCGCGGACGGCTTCGCGGACGGCGTGGACGAGGTCATCCAGCTGGACGGGGCACTGGTGACGCCCGCCTTCACCGATGCGCATGTGCACACCACCGCGACCGGGCTCGCCCTCACCGGACTCGATCTCACCGGCGCCCGTACGCTCGCCGACGCGCTGGAGCGGGTGCGCGCCCACGCCGCCGCCCACCCCGCCGACCGGGTGCTGCTCGGCCACGGCTGGGACGCCGCCCGCTGGCCCGAGGGGCGGCCGCCCTCCCGGGCCGAACTCGATCAGGCGACCGGCGGCCGCCCCCTCTATCTCACCCGCATCGATGTGCACTCCGCCGTCGTCACCACCGCGCTCCTCGACCTCGTGCCCGGCGTGTCGGACCTGGCCGGGTACCACCCCGACACGCCGCTGACCGGCGCCGCCCACCACGCCGTACGCGCCGCCGCCCACGCGGTCATCACCGAGCGGCAGCGCACCGACGCCCAGCGGGCCGCCCTCGCCCGCGCCGCCTCGCTCGGCATCGGCACCCTCCACGAATGCGCCGGGCCCGACATCTCCTCCGAGGACGACCTCACCGGGCTGCTCGAGCTCGCCGCCGGGGAGCCCGGGCCGCGGGTGTACGGCTACTGGGCCGAGGCCGCGAGCAGCGCCGCCGACCTGGACAAGGCGCGCGAACTCGGCGCCATCGGCGCGGCGGGCGACCTCTTCGTCGACGGGGCGCTCGGCTCGCACACGGCGTGTCTCCACCAGCCTTACGCCGACACGCCGCACACCGGCACCGCCTACCTGGACGCGGCGGCCGTCGCCGCCCATGTCACCGCCTGCACCGAGGCCGGGATCCAGGCCGGTTTCCATGCCATCGGCGACGCCGCCGTCACGGCCGTCGTCGAGGGCGTACGGGCCGCCGCCGACACTGTCGGACTCGCCCGCGTGCGCGCCGCCCGGCACCGTGTCGAACACGCCGAGATGCTCACCCCCGAGACCGTCGCGGCCTTCGCCGAACTCGGCCTCACCGCCTCCGTCCAGCCCGCCTTCGACGCCCTGTGGGGCGGCGAGGACGGCATGTACGCCCAGCGGCTCGGCCCCGAGCGGGCCCGCACCCTCAACCCCTACGCGGCGCTGCTGCGCGCCGGAGTGCCCCTGGCACTCGGCTCCGACAGCCCCGTCACCCCGTTCGACCCCTGGGGCACCGTGCGCGCCGCCGCCTTCCACCGCACCCCGGAGCACCGGATCTCCGTCCGCGCCGCGTTCACCGCCCACACCCGCGGCGGCTGGCGGGCCATCGGACGGGACGACGCGGGCGTCCTGGCGCCCGGCGCGCCCGCCGACTACGCGATCTGGCGGACCGGTGAGCTCATCGTGCAGGTGCCCGACACGCGGTTCGCCGGATGGTCCACCGACCCCCGCTCCGGCACCCCCGGTCTGCCCGATCTCACGCCCGGCGGTCAACTGCCCGTCTGTGTGCGCACGGTGGTGGGCGGACGCACCGTCCACCTCCGGCCGGACGAGTGACGCGCGGGTGCCCCGTACCGCCGAACGATGAGCCCCCGGCCTGTCGTGGCATCTGAACACCGTCCGTACTGACCTGGTCATTTGAGGAAACGGCGCAGGTCATGTGGCTGTTGACAGGGTGCGGTCGGTGGCCGGTAGGTTCGGGCTCGTCCACCACAGGACGCCCGACCGGGGAATCTTCACGAAGTCGTCGAACGCCGCTGGGCCAGAGGGAGACGCGCCACCGTGGTGCGCCACCACTGGGAGCCAGGTCCAGTGCACGGGGGCGAGGGAGGGATCGCCGGGTCGGCAGGTGCGACCCGGGAGGGGCCCGGACGCTCAGTAGACAACGGCTCTCGGTCGATCCGCAGCCAGCGGGTCCCAGGTCGGCCCGAAGGGCGTCGGGCCCCCACTCCGCACGCGCACACCGGCGGACCGCCCCCCGGCGCGGGGGCGGGGCCGCCGCGCCGGGGGAGGGAACCCCCGCCATGGCCGAAGCGTTTCTCTACCCCGAGGTCACAATCCGCACCTCGGGACCACTTCCGCGCGCCCGCGTTATACGGTCACCTCACCACAGCACGACCTGTAGGAAGGCCGCACCGTGCCATCGGGTTCCGACACCACCGCCGAAGCCGCCCCCACCGGGCCGGACGCAGACCGACCGGGTCAGCGGACGACCGGCTCCGCCGCCACGCCGCCCACCGGCGGCGCCGAGGGCGGTGACGCCGTGGAGGGCCGTGACCCCGTCGAGGGCCGTGACGCCGTCGAGGGTGGCGAACCCGGCGCGACCGCGTCCACCGCGTCCGGGACCTCCTCTGCCGGGACCGAGCCCGAGCCCGGGCCCGGGACCGGGACCGCGCCGTCCGCCGGAGAGCGGCGGCCCGGCCGGCTGCGCCGCCTCGGCCTGCTCGCCCGCCGCGAGGCGCGGCGCAGCGCGCTCGCGGCGGTCAGCGGGCTCGCGCTCGGCCTCGCCTTCCCGCCGTTCGGGGTGTGGCCGCTGTCCCTGGTGGCCGTCGCCGCCCTGGCCCTGCTCACCCACGGCCGGACCGCCCGCCAGGGCGCCTGGACGGGCTTCGCCTTCGGGGTGCCGTTCTTCCTGCTGCTGCTGAAGTGGCTCAGCGTGGTGGGCTGGGACGCGGTGGTGGGCCTGTCCATCATCGAGGCGGCCTTCCTCGCGCTGATGGGGGCGGGCCTGGCCGTGGTCTCCCGGCTGCCCGTACCGGCCCTGTGGCCGCTGTGGACGGCCTGTCTGTGGGTCGCCGAGGAGTGGGCCCGCGACCGGGTGCCCTTCGGCGGTTTCCCCTGGGGCCGGCTGGCCTTCGCCAACACCGGCTCGCCCTACACCCCGCTCGCCGCGCTCGGTGGCGCCCCGCTGGTCACCTTCGGCGTCGCCCTGACGGGCGGAGCGCTCGCCGGTGCCGCGCTCACCCTGTGGCGGCTGCGCGGGGCCGGGGGCTTCTCGCCGCGCAGCGCCCTGCCCGCCGCCGGGGCCGTGGCCGTCGCGGCGGCCGTGACGGCGGCCGGATTCGCGGTGCCCATCCCCACCGCCGCCGACGATTCGGTCGACATCGCGGTCGTCCAGGGCAATGTGCAGCAGCCCGGTATGGACTTCCTGGGCCGCCCCATGATGATCCTCGACAACCATGTGAAGGCGACCCTGAACCTGGCGAAGGACGTCAAGGCGGGCCGGATCGCCAAGCCCGATCTCGTCATATGGCCGGAAAACGCCTCCGACCTCGATCCCTTCCAGTATCGGGAGGCATACGCCCGGATCGACGAGGCCGTGAAGTCGATCGGCGTTCCGGTGCTGGTCGGCGCCCTGGTCGACCATCCGACCAAAGAGGGTTATGTGGAGAACCAGGGCATCGTCTGGGACCCGAAGAGCGGCCCCGGCGCCTCGTACACCAAGCAGCACCCGGTGCCCTTCGGTGAGTACGTCCCCTTCCGCCAGGAGCTCAGCAAGGTCATCACCCGGCTGCAGCGGGTGCCCCGCGACTTCTACCCCGGCGACCACACCGGTGTGCTGAACGTCGGCCCGGCGCGGCTCGGCGATGTGATCTGCTTCGAGGTCGCCTACGACGAGATCGTGCGCGACACGGTCAACGCGGGCGCCCGGGCGATCGTCGTCCAGACCAACAACGCCACCTATGGACGCAGCGGCCAGCCCGAGCAGCAGCTGGTCATGTCCAAGCTGAGGGCGATCGAACACGGTCGGCCGGTGATCACCGCGGCCACGAGCGGGATCAGCGCCGTGGTCTCCCCGGATGGCACGATCGAGCAGCGGACGAAAGAATTCACGCAAGATGTGCTCACCGCGCGCATCCCGCTGCGTGACGGCAAGACCCTGGCCGACCGCGTCGGTGCGATCCCCGAGTGGGTGCTCGCTATGGTGGGCGTTCTGTCCTGCGCGGCCGCGATCATGATCGGCCGTCGGGGACGTACGGACAAGAAGGGGCAGTAGCCGTGAGCGACGCACGCGAGGCCGAGGAGCCTGGCACCAAGGCCGACGAGCCGAGCGCGCAGGCCGGGGAGGCCGGCGCCGAGGCCGAGGAGCCGCGCCGTAGCAACGAGGGCCAGGACGACGGTGGCCGGCGGAAGTACGGTCCGCTCGGCACGACCTTGGTGATCATCCCGACCTACAACGAGGCGGAGAACATCAAGCCGATCGTCGCGCGGGTCCGGGAGTCGGTTCCGGACGCGCACATCCTCGTGGCGGACGACAACAGCCCGGACGGCACGGGCAAGGTCGCCGATGAGCTGGCTGCCGAGGACGACCACGTCAAGGTCTTGCACCGCAAGGGCAAGGAGGGCCTCGGCGCCGCCTATCTGGCCGGGTTCCGGTGGGGCATCGAGCACGGCTACGGCGTGCTGGTCGAGATGGACGCCGACGGCTCACACCAGCCCGAGGAGCTGCCCCGGCTGCTCACCGCGCTCAAGGGCGCGGATCTGGTGATCGGCTCCCGCTGGGTGCCCGGCGGTCGCATCGTCAACTGGCCCAAGTCCCGCGAGTTCATCTCCCGGGGCGGCAGCACCTACTCCCGCCTGCTCCTCGACGTCCCGATCCGCGATATGACGGCGGGCTACCGCGCGTTCCGCAAGGAGACGCTCGAGGGCATCGGCATGGACGAGGTCGCCTCCCAGGGCTACTGCTTCCAGATCGACCTGGCCTGGCGGGCCATCAAGGCGGGCTTCCACGTCATCGAGGTCCCGGTCACCTTCATCGAACGCGAGCGCGGCGAGAGCAAGATGAGCCGCGACATCGTCACGGAGGCGGCCTGGCGGGTCATGTCCTGGGGTGTGGGCTCGCGGGTCAACAAGGTGCTGGGCCGCAAGGACTCCAAGGAGTCCTAGGGCGCGTTTCGAAAGTCCCGCCTGCCCCGTCGGCCGATACCCGACTCCGCGCTCGGAGTAGTCCCGCGGGCGATGTTCCGCCCCGTACCGGACACTTGAGGCGGAAGGAGGCGGAACATGGCCAAAGCGACCGCCAAGAGCGGGAAGACGTCGGGGCGCCGGATGGCGGCCCGTGGGGGCGCCAAGTCGGGCGGCATGGAGACGCGGACCAAGGAGGACCTGTACCGCGAGGCCCAGAAGGCGGGCATCGAGGGCAGGTCCCAGATGTCCAAGAGCCAGCTGATCTCGGCACTGCGCCACCGCTGACCGCTGACTGCTGACCACGGGACCGGGCGCGCCCCGGTCCCGGCGGCTCAGCGGACCCCCGGGACGGTCAGCACCGTGAGCAGCGCCGTCCCGGCGATCAGCCAGGCGACGTAGTCGCCGATATGCCCGGACTGCAGTCGTCGTACGGGCGCGAGTAGCACGGCCGTCCCGGTGTGGATCGGCCGCCGTACCGCCAGTGTGGCCAGGGTGATGGCGAGGGCCGCGGAGAGCAGCCCGAGCAGGATCCCGGTCAGCTGCCAGTGCGGTGGCAGATGTGCCGGGGCGGCCGCGGCGTGTCCGTCGAGGACCGTCCGACGGTAGCCGCCGGTGTCGGTGAACAGCGCCCCGGCCCGGCCGACCGCGGACCCGACGGCCGGGATCACCCCGAGGGCCAGCGACGCGGCCAGCAGCGCGGCGGGCACCGCCAGCAGCGGCACCGGGATGCGCCCGAGGCGGCCGCCGGTCTCGGGTTCCTCCTCGCCGGTGGTCTCCGGGCCGCCCTCCTCCTCGTCCCGGGGCCTTCTGCCCACTCCGGCGAAGATCCGCAGCCCGGCGCGCAGCACCGCGCCCCCGGTCACCGCCGACACCAGGACGTAGAGCGCGGGCAGCCATCCGGCGGTGTGCCCCGCGGCCTCCTCCGCGGCGGCCTTGCCGAGCCCGGAGCCGAACGGCGGCAGCCCGCTCAAGCCCAGCCCGCCCACCGCGAACAGCACGCCGACCGCCGGCAGCTCCCGGGCCCGGCCGAACAGCTCGTGCTCGTCCACGGTCGCGTACCGGTCCAGCAGCACCCCGGCGCAGGCGAAGAGCGCCGCCTTCACACCCGCGTGGCCCAGCACGTACAGCGCCGTGCCCGAGATCCCCTCCGGGGTCAGCACGGCCACGCCGATCAGGAAGAGCCCGGTGTGGGCCACTGTCGAGAACGCCAGCAGCCGTTTGAGATGGCGCTGCTGCCAGCACATCACCGCGCCCAGCAGCGCCGTAAGGACGCCCAGCACCAGCAGCGCGCGGGTGAAGTCGGGGTGGGAGAGCCCTCCGGGCCCGGAGAAGACCGTCCAGTAGACCCGGGCGACCCCGTAGACACCGAGCTCCACCATCACCCCGGACAGCAGCATGCACACCGGCGTCGGCGCGACCGCGTGTGCGTCGGGCAGCCAGAAGTGGAACGGAACGGCGGCCGCCTTCACCAGCAGACCGGTGGTCACCAGGACGAACGCGGCGAGCACCAGCCCGTCCGGCCCGTCCGCGTCCAGCCCCCGCCCGATCTGGGCGAACCCCAGCTCGCCGGTGCGCGCGTACAGCAGTGTGATGCCCAGCAGGGTGGCGTAGCCGCCGAGGGAGTTCACCACCCCGAAGGCCAGCGCGCCCTGCAGCGGTTTGGGCTCCTCGACGCGGAAGCCGGTCAGCGCGTAGGCGACCACGCCCATCAGCTCGAAGAAGACGAAGGCGTTGAACAGGTCCCCGGTCAGCGCGAAACCGCACATGCCCGCCTGGAACACCAGGATCAGCGCGGGGAAGGAGCCGGTGTGACGGCGCGGCGGCTCCTCGAAGTAGCGCCAGGAGTAGACGAGGACGGCGACGACGAGCAGCGAGACCAGCGCCGCGAGCCCGGCCCCCAGTGGATCGCCGACCAGCACGATGCCCACCCGCCGCCAGCCGCCCACCCACTCCACCGGATATGTCCCCGGTCCGGGGTGACCGGCCCGGAACAGCACCAGGAGCGCCGTGGCGGCGGTGGCGGCGGCGAAGGCGCAGCCGACGATGTCGGAGACGATCCGGGGCAGCCGCCGTCCGGTGGCCACCAGCACCGCCGCGCCCAGCAGCGGCACCGCCACCACCAGCGGCAGCAGTCGCGCGGTGTCCACCCGGTCAGCCCTTCAGCTCGGACAGGGCGTCCGGGTCGACCGTGCCATGGCGTTTGCGGAGCTGGACGACGAGCGCGAGCAGCAGCGCGGTCACGGTCGCGCCGACCACGATGTCGGTGAGGGCGAGCGCCTGGACGACCGGGTCGGCCACCCGGCTGTTCGTGGGCGCGTCGGCGAAGACCGGGGCGGTGCCGCCGTTCCGGTAGCCGACGGCGAGCAGCAGCACATAGGTGGAGGACTGGGTGACGGCCAGGCATCCGACGGCATGGATGAGGTCCCGGCTGGTCACCAGCCCGTACACACCGATCAGAAAGATCCATCCGGCGACCAGGTACGGCAGGACCGTCACGCTCGCTCCCTCTCGTCGTCTCCGTTGCCCCCGCTGTCCCCTGTGTCCCGCGGGCTCCCGTCGTCTTCCCCGGGCTCCTCGATCTCCACCGCCTGGTCCAGGAAGCGGGCCAGCAGGACCACGATCCCGCTGGTGACCTCCAGGCCGACGGCCGCGTTGAGCACCGTCGCCGTGCCGCCGGAGGACAGGGTCGCCAGGGTTCCGAAGGGCAGGACGTTGGCGAGGAACGCCGACCCCGCGAGGACGGCCGCGAGCCCGGTGATCACGTACGCCGCCTCCCCGGCGGCCTC
Source organism: Streptomyces sp. MK37H (assembly GCF_018035285.1). Classification (NCBI taxonomy): domain Bacteria; kingdom Bacillati; phylum Actinomycetota; class Actinomycetes; order Kitasatosporales; family Streptomycetaceae; genus Streptomyces; species Streptomyces sp. MK37H. The sequence continues at coordinate 12,172 of NZ_JAAAYH010000110.1, forward strand.
CCCGATCTCGTAGAGGGTCAGCGGGCGGACCCGCTCCAGGGCCCGGTAGTCGGCGGCGATGTAGAGCAGATGCAGCGCGGTGGCCGCGACCACCCCGCCCTGGAAGCCGCCGCCCGGGGTGACCTGGCCGTGCGCGATCACATAGAGGCCCACCAGCAGCGCGAACGGCAGCGTCAGCAGCGCGAACCGGCGCACCGGGGGACGGATCGTGGCGGGCTCGGGATCCTTACGGTGCTCGTCCCGGGCCTGGCGGAGCAGCACCACGGTGCCGATGACAGCCGAGAAGAGGATGGTCTCCTCGCCGAGCGTGTCGAAGGCGCGCAGATCGAAGTTGACGGACGCGATGACATTGGCCGTGTGATGGCTCAGGGCGGCATGCACGGCCCGGGCGCCGTACGGGTGAGGGACGGTGCCGAACGCCGGCAGATCGAAGCAGGCCGCGGCGAACAGCGCGGCGAACGCGGCGGCGCCCACCAGGAAGACCCACAGCCGGACCCGGGAGCTCATCGCTCCCGGCCCGCCGGCTTGTCCACGCCGTCGCCACTCCCCGGGCGGCGCCGCACCTTGCGCACGGTCAGCAGGATCATCAGGGGCGTCACCGCGGAGCCGACGGCGAGCTGCGAGAGCGCGACGTCCGGCGCCTGGAGGAAGGTGAACAGCAGGGCCAGCGCCAGCCCGAGGAAGGACAGCACCAGCGCCTGCCGCACCGGGTCCCGGTTGAGCACGGCGGCGGTGGCGGCGCCCGCGACCAGCAGCAGCGCCACGACGATCAGCACATCGGTCATGCCGTGGCGCCTCCCTTACCGCCGCGGCCGCTGGTCACCACGCTGCCCGCGATCAGCAGCGCGCCGATCAGCAGCAGCTTCACCATGGCCCGGCCGGGCCCGGTCGCCACGCACAGCGGCAGCACCGTGGCGGGCACCCCGACCAGCGCCGTCCAGGGCACCAGCCGGGAGTCGGGCAGGACGTCCAGGAAGCGAGCGTAGATCAGCGTTCCGGTGGGCCCGAGCACGCTGACCACCAGCGCCACATCGTTGTACGAGGTCCGGTGGAAGCCCTGCGCGGCCAGCAGCAGCACCAGACCGGCAAGCAGCGAGGTGAGGTTCTGGCCGATCAGCCGGTCCTTGGGCGAGCCGTAGGCGATCCGCCACAGCACCGGTACGAGCGCGAGCAGCGGCACCAGCGCCGCCGCCAGCCAGCCGTCCGAGGTGCTCACCGGTCCGCCACCGCCCGGCGCCCGGCGCGCGCGAGCGCGGCGCCGGCCAGCGCGGCGGCCGACCCCACCAGGAGTTCCAGGGGGTCCACGGTGCTGATCAGTACCAGCCAGATCCCCATCAGCGCCGCCCACCACACGAGGACCTCCAGCACAGCCGTCATTCGACACCTCCGTCGGCGGCGGGTACCCGGCCCGCCGCCGCCGATACCTCGCGTTTTCGCGGATTCCGCCCGGTCTCCTCCGGACTCCTGGACCCTCTGGGACCCCTCGCGCGTTGGAACCCATGAGATCCCCTCGATCCCCTCGGCCATGCGACCCGCGCTCCGTATCGGTCACGGGCCCGGGCACACTTGGAGGCATGATGACCGGCGCATCGCAGCAGAGCGACCCGACCCGCCCGAAGCGCTCACGCGCCCGCACCTTCGTACCGCTGGGGATCGCCGCCTGGCTGGTGCTGGAGATCTGGCTGCTGACCCTGGTGGCGGACGTCGCCAGCGGGCTGACCGTCTTCCTGCTGCTCGTCGCGGGCGTGGTGGTGGGCGGGGCCGTGGTCAAGCGCGGTGGCCGCCGGGCGTGGCAGAGCCTGGCCGGGTCGATGCGGCCGGGCGCCGAGGAGCCCGCCGCGCGGCCGGGAAGCTCCTTCACGATGCTCGGCGGGCTGCTGCTCATGGTGCCGGGGCTGATCTCGGACGTGGCCGCGCTGGTGTGTCTGTTCCCGCCGACCCGGGCGCTGCTGCGGCGCCGCGCGGAGAGCGCGCTGTCGCGCCGGATGGGCTTCGTCCCCGGATCGCCGTCCGACCCCTTCCAGCAGGCCCGTGAGCAGTGGGAGCGCCGGGACGGGCGGGAGCGCCCGGAGCAGGGCACGGTCATCCAGGGCGAGGTGATACGGGACGGGGGCGACCGGGACCGGGACGGCGACGGAGAGCCGGGCCCCGGGCTGCGGCCGCGCGACCGGGGCTGAGCCACGGCCCAGCCGCCGCGAAAGGCGCACAAGGGCCGGGGCCACTGCTCAGCAGTGGCCCCGGCCCTTGTACTTCAGTTGTTACCTCAGTGCTGCCGCTCGGTTCAGGCAGACTTACGGGTGTCCCGCGGATGCACGGCGATGTTCATGGCACCGGAGCGCAGAACCGCCAGCCGCTCGGCCAGCACCTCCTCCAGCTCCTCGCGGGTGCGCCGCTCCATGAGCATGTCCCAGTGCGTGCGCGCGGGCTTGCCCTTCTTCTCCTCTGGACCGTCGCCGTCGACAAGGAGTGCCATGGCGCCGCACGCCTTGCACTCCCACTCCGGCGGGATCTCCGCCTCTACCGAGAACGGCATCTCGAATCGATGGCCGTTCTGGCATGCGTACTCCACCGCCTGGCGCGGGGCCAGATCGATGCCGCGGTCGGTCTCGTAGCTGGTCACCACGAGTCGCGTGCCGCGAAGAGCTCGCTCACTCATGAATCGTGCCTCCCGGGCTTGTCGCCCACAGGACAGGTGTCGCTGTCGTCGTCATCCGGTCAACGTCCGGTCGGCGGTGAAGATTCCCGTAGTGGGACATGCGTCGCCCGTCGTGCCGCCCCGTTGTTCTACCCACAGGCGCCCGGTTTGTCACATCTGGCAGCAGATGTCACCCAGCGTTTCTGGTACTTTAGCGCGCAGTAACGGTCCGCCTGGTAGGCCAAGGGCGTACACTACCGCCCCGACGGCCCCAGTCCTAAATCAGGTCCCGGACCTGGGTCTCGGCGCCGCCACGCGCCACGATCCCAGAGCCCGTCCCATCGGGTGCGGGAATCGCGAAGACACGCAGGAAGAACTGCGACAGCGGCCCGATGGTCAGCGCGAACAGCACCGTTCCCACCCCCACCGAGCCGCCCAGGGTGAAGCCGGTGGCCAGCACCGCCAGCTCGATCCCGGTCCGCACCAGCCGGATCGACCACCCGGTGCGCCGGTGCAGCCCCGTCATCAGCCCGTCCCGCGGGCCCGGCCCGAACCGCGCCGAGATGTAGAGCCCGGTGGCCACGCCGCACAGCACGATCGCGAAGAGCAGCAGCGGAATCCGCACCGCCAGTGCCTCCGGCTCCGGTATCAGCCACAGTGTGGCGTCCACCACAGGCCCGATCACCAGCACGTTCGACACCGTGCCAAGACCCGGCCGCTGGCGCAGCGGGATCCACAGCAGCAGCGCGGCGACGCCGACGACGACCGTCACCGTCCCGATCGACAGCGAGGCGTGCTCGGAGATGCCCTGGTGGAAGGCGTCCCACGGGTCGAGACCGAGCGTGGCGCGCAACTGGAGCCCCATGGACACCCCGTAGAGCACCAGCCCCACGTAGAGCTGGGCAAGACGGCGTGGAAGGCGGCGGCGTGGAAGGCGGCGGCGTGGAAGGTCGGACAACGCGTGCTCCTGGTGTGAGTGGCCTGCGGCATGTCACTCTGTGGCCCGTAACCAGTCCAGTTCCACGGCCAATCTCCGAAAGGTGGACCGCATTAGATGAGTCCATGGACGTCTGCGGTCGGGGCACCCCAACTGGCCCGGCTGCTCGGGTCACAGCACACCCGCGACGGCGTGGCCGCCGGGGCCGCGGCCTCACTGACCGGGGGCCGCCGCGTCCCCGCCTACCGCTCCCTCGCCGACGGCGTGCGGCTGCTCATCCTGGAGGGCCGGGTTCCGGTCGCGGCCCGGCTCCCCGCCGAGCGCGAGCTCGCCGCGGCGCTCGCGGTCAGCCGCACCACCGTCGCCGCCGCCTACGAGGCGCTGCGCGGCGAGGGGTTCCTGGAGTCCCGGCGCGGCGCCGGGAGCTGGACCGCCATGCCCGCCGGGAGCCCGCTGCCCACCAGGGGGCTCGATCCGCTCCCGCCCGAGGCCGCGGCCTCCGTGATCGACCTCGGCTGTGCCGCGCTGCCCGCCCCCGAACCCTGGCTCACCCGCGCCATGCGCGGCGCCCTGGACGAACTGCCGCCCTACGCCCACACCCACGGCGACTACCCCGCCGGGCTGCCCGCCCTGCGCCAGGCGCTCGCCGACCGCTACGCCGCCCGCGGCATACCGACCATGCCCGAGCAGATCATGGTCACCACCGGCGCCATGGGGGCCGTCGCCGCCGCCTGCCGGCTGATGGTCCGGCCCGGGGAGCGGGTCGCCGTCGAATCGCCCAGCTACGCCAACATCCTCCAGCTGATGCGGGAGGCCGGCGCCCGGCTCGTCCCCGTCGCCATGGCCGACCGGCTCGCGGGCTGGGACATCCCGTCCTGGCGCCAGGTGCTCAGCGCCGCCGCGCCCCGGCTGGCCTACGTCATCGCCGACTTCCACAACCCCACCGGTGCCCTCGCCACCGAGGACCAGCGCCGCCAGCTCGTCGACGCCGCCCGCTCCGCCGGAACGGTCCTGATCGCCGACGAGACCATGGCCGAGCTGCGGCTGGACGACGAGGTGGAGCTGCCCCGGCCCGTCTGCGCCTTCGATCCGGCGGGCAGCACCGTGATCACGGTCGGCTCGGCGAGCAAGAGCTTCTGGGCGGGGCTGCGGATCGGCTGGGTGCGCGCCGCGCCCGATGTCATCCGCAGCCTGGTCGCCGCCCGTGCCTACGCGGACCTGGGCACCCCCGTCATCGAACAGCTCGCCGTCGCCTGGCTGCTGAACACCGGCGGCTGGGAGGAGGCCATCGGGATCCGCCGGGAGCTCGCGCGCGGCAACCGGGACGCGCTCGTCGACGCCCTCCGGCGCCATCTGCCCGACTGGGAGTTCACCGTTCCGCACGGTGGGCTCACCCTCTGGGCCCGCACCGGCGGTCTCTCCGGCTCCCGCATCGCCGAGGCGGGAGCCCGGCTGGGGGTCCGGGTGCCGTCGGGGCCGCGCTTCGGGGTGGACGGCGCGTTCGAGGGGTACGTACGGCTGCCGTTCACGGTCGGGGGAGCGGTCGCGGAGAAGGCCGCCACCCGGCTGGCCTCGGCCGCCGACCTGGTGGCCACGGGCGCCACGATCGAGGCGGAGGCGCCGCGGACCTATGTGGCCTGAGCCGCCGTAAGGCGACGTGGCGGTGGCGGTGGCGGTGGCCGCGGCCTGACCCGCCGTAAGCGCCCCGGTGTGGCTCCGCTACGGGGCCCCGGTGGCTCAGCCTCCGGTGGCTAAGCGGATCGGCGGAAGTCGGCCGCGGTTCGGACGCGCCCCGAAGGGGCGCGGGGCCGTGTCGATGTGCGGCTCCGCCGCGGCTGTGTCGATATGCGGCTCCGCCGCGTGGGACCAGCCACGACGGCGTCGCAGACGATCGACGGCAGGTCGGGGCACGTCCTGCGGACCGCTCAGCCTCCGACGGGCGCCGGAGCCGGGGGCGCCGCCGGGTCGGGGGCCGGGAGCAGCCGGAGCACCGCCTGCCGCTCGGCCTCGCCGGCCGCCTCGTCGTACGGGTCGGGCGTGGCCGGCACCTGGAGGCGGTGCACCGGGCCCGCGCCGAGACGGGCATAGCCACGGCCCGGAGGCACCTCGGGCGTCGGAGTGGTGTGCGGCGGCGCCCCGAGGACGGCCGTGACCTGCTCGGAAGAGACCGGGCCCAGCACCACCCGGGCCCGGGTGTGGCTCCGTACGGCCTCGCTCAGCGCCTCCGCGGCGTCCAGCTGATCGGCAACCACCACCCGTACGTTCGCCGCCCGTCCGTGCCGCAGCGGCACGGCCAGCAGCTCCTGCGGATCGGTGCGGCCGTCCGCCGCCGCGAGATGGCTCATCACCGACGGCCGGTCCAGCAGGATCCACAGCGGGCGCTGGATGTCCTCCGGTGGCGCATGCCGCAGCTGGCGGGCGCGGTTGGCGGCGATCAGCCGGCGCTCGGTCTCATGGCCCGCCCACTCCAGCGTGGCCAGCATCCCGGCCGGCCCGCACTCCACGGCCAGCACCCCCGTGCGTCCGCTCAGACACGCGTACTCGCCGGTGCCGCCGCCGTCCACCACCAGCACCTCGCCATGGGGCAGCGCCTGCAGCGCGATGGAGCGCAGCAGGGTCGTGGTGCCGCTTCCGGGCTGGCCGAGCGCGAGCAGATGCGGTTCGGTCGACCGCGGGCCGGTGCGCCAGACCACCGGCGGTACGTCATAGGTCTCCGGCCCGTCTCCTGCTGCTTTCCTGAGTCCGACGTCCCCCGTGCCCTCCGCGCTCTCCTCGCCCTCCCCGCACGTCTCCGGCCCCGCCAGCACCGGCAGCGTCCGCTGCACCGACGAGGGGTCGGTGAAGCCCAGCACCGTCTCACCGGGCGCGGTGACGAAGCGCTGGGCGTGGATCGCGGTGGACAGGGCGGGCAGCACGGTCAGGGTGAGGTTGTTGGCCTCCTCGTCCCACTCGAACAGATATTCACGGCCGCGCCCCGACTTCGCGTACAGCAGCTGCTCGATCCGGGTGCGGGCCGCGGGCTCGCCGTCGGTGAAGTACGCGGGGTAGTGGAGGCGCAGCCGGGTGAGCCGTCCGCTCTCGTCGAAGGCGAAGGAGTCGAACGCCTCGGACCAGTCACCGCCGTGGCTGTAGAGCGGGCTGGGGTCCTCGGAGGTGGAGAAGTACGGCACCAGCGCCTCGTAGAGCGTGCGCAGCCGCTCGGTGCCGTCGGCGGGCGTCTCCGACGCGGCGCCGGCGCGCCCCCGCCCGGCCCAGCCCGCCGCGCCGATCAGGCTGATCGCCGCCGCCAGGGGCCCGTACGGCAGCAGGAAGAGGACGAAGCCGCAGGCGACCACGAGGGTGAACACCGGTCCGCGGCGGTCGCCCGGCAGCTCCAGCCACCTGCGCCGCCCGGCGGCGGCGAGCACGCGCAACCCGCGCGAGAGCGTGACCAGCGGCTGGAGCACATCGGCGATGCCGTCGGCCGTGCTGCGGGCGAACGCCCGGCCGCGGCCGGGCGGGACGAGCGGGGTGCCCCCGGCGCTGCCGAGACGGAGGCGGGGGAGCGGTCTCCGGCCCACGTCAGATCTTGATCCCACCCAAGAGGCTGGCGAGGCTCGCGCCACCCGCCTTGATGCTCGGGGCGATCGCGGTGGACGCGAGATAGAAGCCGAAGAGCGCACAGATGACCGCGTGCGACCCCTTCAGGCCGTCCTTGCGGAAGAAGATGAAGACGATGATGCCGAGCAGCACGACGCCGGAAATGGACAGGATCATCACGGTCTCCTGCTGATGGGGGACGGTCAGTCACCATGAGTGGTTCCAGGATCACAGCATGTATCCATCGGGCGAAAGGTGCAATTGGGTGGATTATCGGTGTAATCATCACCATGGAGGCGTGGCGCTACGAGCCGACCGCCTGCCGGGGCGGGGCGCCCGCCTGCTCGGGTGGGTCGGCCGCCGTCCTTAGGGTGGATGATCACATACCCAGGTAGCGAAGCCGGAGGCGACAGGCCATGACCGAATCGAACCCCGAGAGCGAGCCCGCCCACGACCCGGAGGTGCTCCAGCTGGCGGCCAAGGTCTTCGACCTGGCCCGGCAGGGTGACACCGATACGCTCGCCGCCTATGTGGACGCGGGCGTCCCGGCCAACCTCACCAACGACAAGGGCGATTCCCTGCTCATGCTCGCGGCCTACTACGGCCATCCCGCCACGGTGTCGGCCCTGCTCCAGCGCGGCGCCGACCCCAATCGGGTGAACGAACGGGGTCAGACCCCCATCGCGGGCGCCACGTTCAAGGGTGAGGCGGAGGTGCTGAGGGTGCTGCTGGCCAAGGGTGCCGACCCGCGCGCCGGATCGCCCTCGGCCGTCGAGACGGCGCGGATGTTCGGGCGGGAGGATCTGCTCGCGCTGTTCCAGGCCCCCGGTGCGGAGTAGTGAGCCGTACGGCGGCCATGAGGCAGCGCCGCTCAGCCGCCGTTGACCGTCAACTCGCCCTTGACCGTTCAAAAAGTGAAGCGCGAGACTTCATTCAGACCGTGAGTTAAGCGATGAAACCAGTCGGCGTCAAGAGCGGCCGCGTCCGGTAGGTTCGGGCAGGGGGAAGGAGCCCGATGGGTCAGATGAACCGACGGACCGTCCGCGACCTGCGGCGCGGCAACCGCTCGACGCTGCTGCGCCAGCTGTACTTCCGGGGCCCGGTGAGCCGTCAGGAGTTGGGGACGCTCACCGGGCTCAGCTCCGGTTCGGTCAGCAATGTCGTCGGCGAACTGCTCGCCGACGAACTGGTGGAGGAGGCCGGGTCCGTCGAGTCCGACGGTGGACGCCCCCGCACGCTGCTGCGGGTCACGCCGGGCGGCGGCCATCTCATCGGGGTCGACGTCGGCGAGACCCATGTCCGCGTGGAGCTGTTCGACCTCGCGCTGACCGAACTGGCCCGGTGGGAGCATCCGCTGACGCCCGGAGGGCTGGAGCGGGATCCGGAGCCGGTCGTCGGCCACATCCTGACCGGCCTGAACGCGGTCGTCGACAAGAGCGGCGCCTCGCCGGAGGCGGTCATCGGCGTCGGGGTCGGCGTCCCCGGCGTCGTCGAACAGGGAGACGAGATCCTCGTCCACGGCCCGTCCGCCGGGCGGGACGCGGTGCCGCTGGAGCGGCTGCTGCGCACCGGCACCGATCTGCCGTTGTTCATCGACAACGGCGCCACCGCGCAGGGGCAGGCCGAGATGTGGTTCGGCGCGGGCCGCGGCGCGGACAACGCGGTGATCGCGCTGATCGGCTCCGGCGTCGGCGCGGCCATCGTGACCGCCGGGGTGCCGTACCGGGGCGCGACCAGCAGCGCGGGGGAGTGGGGGCACACGGTCGTCCAGGTCGGCGGGCGCGCGTGCCGATGCGGTGCGGTCGGCTGTCTGGAGGCGTACGTCGGGGCGCAGGCGGTGCTCGACCGCTACGGGCACGGGGCGCGCGGAGCCGGTGCGGGCGGCGCGGGTGGCGCGGGTGGCGACGGCGGCGCGGGTGGTGGCGGTAAGGACGGCTTGGACGGTGCCGCTGAGGGCGGCGTGGGCGACGCGGACGGTGCCGGTGAGGACCAGCAGGCCGCGTTCGCCGCGATCGTAGGGGCCGCCGGGAGCGAGGCGCGGGCGCGTGAGGTGCTGGAGGAGACCGCCGCCTACCTCGGCGCGGGCATCGCCGATCTGATCAACCTCTTCAACCCCGAGCGGATCATCCTCGGCGGCTGGGCCGGACTGCTCCTCGGCGGCCGCGTCCTCCCCAGGATCCGGGCCGTCACCGCCTCCTACGCGCTGCGCAGGCCGTACGCCCAGACCGAGATCGGGCTGGCCGAACTGGGGCCCGACGCCGTGGCGTTGGGCGCGGCCACGCTTCCGCTGGCGCACTTCCTCGCCACCGGTGGAGCGCGCTAAGGGTTCGACTTCTGTCGGTTCAGGGGGAGTTGGGTCGGACCCCGCCTCAAATTCTTTGACGCAAGAAGGTCCAGACCTATTGACATGCATCGAACAGGGCTGGACATTGTGTCTCCCCGGAGGTGACCGATGACGGCCAAGGCGCAGGCAGCCCAGCCCTCGCTGCGCACCACCGTGCGCGATCCGCGGCGCGGCAGCCGCTCCTCGCTGCTGTGGACGCTGTACCTGCACGCTCCGCTCAGCAGCCAGGAACTCGTCCGCCGTACGGGGCTCGGCGCCACCACCGTGAGTACGGTCATCGGCGAACTGATCGCCGAAGGCGTCGTCACCGAAGACCTCGGTACGGAGACGGAATCGCCCCGGCTGCGGTTGGCCTCCGAGCACCGGTACGTCATCGGCGTCGAGGTCGCCGATACCCGGGTCCGCGTCGGGCTGTTCGACCTCGCCCTCACCCAACGGGCCGGAGCCGTATACCCGTTACCCTCCGGAGCCCACGGCGCCGAGACCGCCGTCCGCCACATCCTGACCTTCCTGGACGCCGTCATCGAGGAAGCCGGAATCCCCCACGGGCACATCCTCGGCGTCGGCATCGGCGTTTCGGCCACCGGCTGGGACGCCGTTCCCCTGGAGCCGATGCTGCGCACCGGCACCGCGCTGCCCCTGCACATCGACAACGGCGCGGAGGCCCTGGGCCGGGCCGAGATGTGGTTCGGCGCCGGCCGCGGTGTCCAGCACGCCGTCGTCGCGCTCATCGGCTCCGGTGTCTCCGCGAGCGTCATCACCCACGGCTCCCCCTACCGGGGCGCCACCGACAGCGCGGGCGAGTGGGGCCACACCACCGTCCAGGCCGGGGGCCGCCGCTGCCGGTGCGGCGCCCGCGGCTGCCTGGAGGCGTACGTCGGGGCCGAGGCGGTCCTGGAGCGCTACCGCCAGGCCCGGCGCGGCCGTGTCACCCCCGGCGCCGACCAGGAGTCCGCGTTCGCCGCGCTGCTCGCGGCCGCCGACACCTCGTCCGCCGCGCAGCGCGTCCTGGAGGAGGCGGCGGTGTACTTGGGCGCCGGGATCGCCAATGTCGTCAACCTCTTCAACCCCCAGCGGATCCTCCTCGGCGGCTGGGCCGGGCAGATGTTCGGTGCCCGAATGCTGCCGCGGATCCGCGAGACGGTGGCCGCGCAGGCGCTGCGCAGACCCTACGCGCAGACCGACATCGGGCTGTGCGGGCTCGGCCCCCACGCCGTGGCGCTCGGCGCCGCCGCCCTGCCCGTCCGCCACTTCCTGACCGAGGGCGCGCACCGGCCCACCCGTCACCCGACCACCACCCCGCTGGCGCGCACTCCTCCCATCTGTCACCCGACCACCACCCCCCAAGGAGCGCTGGCG
>NZ_JAAAYH010000111.1:0-22995 GCF_018035285.1 Streptomyces sp. MK37H
GCGCTGAGCAATAGCCTGGGGCGGTCAGCCGTGGCGTGCCTGGAGGTTTCGTGGAAGCTACCGCTCTCACCAGCCCCGACCGGTTGTGGTCGGCGCAGGAGGTCCTGACGCGTCCAAGCCCTGTCCCGGCGGTCGCGGGAGTCTACGGGTGGTACTTCGAGCAGCCGCCCCACCCGGACTTGGACGCACGGTGCCTGCTCTACGTCGGCATAGCGCCGCGGTACATGGCGAACCGCACCAGCACCCAGAACCTGCGCAAGCGGGTGCGGTACCACTACCGGGGCAACGCGGCCGGCTCGACGCTGCGGCTCACGCTCGGTTGCCTGCTCGGACTTGAACTGCGCCGCGTGGGCAGCGGTAAGCGGATGACTTTCGGCAAGGCCGGCGAGGCCACCCTGAGCCAGTGGATGGCGGACAACGCCCGAGTGTGCTGGGTCGAGCAGGAGGAGCCATGGGCCTTGGAGTCACAGCTCATCTCCCAACTCGACCTACCGCTGAACCTCGACCAGAACGGCCACAACGCGTTCCACAACCGCCTGAAGGAGCTGCGGGCCCAAGCACGCCAGCAGGCGCGGGAGTTGCCCATCAGCGCGTAGGCCGTCGGCTGCCGATGGGCCGTCCTGGGCCGCCGTTGAGCCCTTAACGGCGAAAACACCGAGGTCACCTACCGGCCGGGCATCCACAGGAGGCGGTCAGGAGGGAGTGAACTCGTACTGCAGCTCGTAGAGGTGCCCCGCCTTGGCCATCACCGTCGCTTCGATGGGGCGCTCGCCGTCGCTGTAGACAACGCGCAACGTCCGCAGGACGGGAAGGTTTCCCGGCAGACCGAGCACCGTGTACTGCTCCTGCGTCGGTACGCGCGCGGAGACCTTGTCGACGCTGAGGCGGGGCGGGTAGCCCAGCTCCGCGAGGAGGGCCGGGGTGCCGCCCTTGATCTTCCAGCGGTCCATCATCGCCGTCCCGCGAGCCAGCTCCAGCGGGTAGTACGACTTCACCAGCTCCACCGGCTCGTCGTCCAGGAGCAGCACCTGTGCCCGCAGCAGCGCCGTGCCGTCCTCCGCAAGACGCAGCGCTTCGGCGACGTCGGCGGGCGGGCGGATCTCGGTGACGTCGAGGAGCCGACTGCTTCCGCGAGCCTGGTGGCCCGCCGCGGCCTCGCTGATCCATCGGTACGGCTCTCCGGGTGCGGCCGGGGCCATGTACGAGGCGGGGCGCATGGTGCGCTGCCGGTGTTCGCGCACGGTGACGGCCGCTCCGGCGCGGCCGACCGCCAGCCCTTCGTCCTTCAGGAGCTGCAGGGCTTTCTGCACAGTCGCGTTCGAAGCGGTGAACCGCTCCTTGAGCTGGGCGGTCGAGGGAAGCTTGGCGCCGGGAGGAAGGTCGCCGGACATGATCTCGTCGCGTAGGTCGGCGGCGATCCGTTCGTGCAGCGACCGCCGGTCGACTGCGTCCTGTTCGGCCTTCGGCACGGTCATCCCATCCTGAGTTCGTAGCGCAGGCGCTGGCGTTGGGCGGGCATGGTGATCAGGTCGGCCTGAATGGCCCGTTCGTCCTCGTCGAGCACGACCCGCTCCAGGCACAGCACCGGCTCCTCCGCGCCGGTCCCCAGCAGCTCCCGCACCTGCGCGTCCGGCATGCGCGCTGTCACGTCCTCACGCACCCGGCGCCGCACATGCCCCAGCTCGGCGAGCAGCGCCACCGCGCCTCCGCGGATCTTCGCGGTGCCCGCGAGGCCGGTGCCTGCGGCGATATGCGCCGGGTAGTAGGAGTCGATCAGCTCGCACGGCTCCTCGTCGAGGTACATGATCCGGCGCCGTACGACGACCGTATCCCCGTCCTCAAGTCCGAGAAGGCGGGCCACGACACCCGGAGCGGAAACCTCCCCGGCATGCAGAATGCGCTGCGTCCCACGCCTCCCGCGCGCTGCCGCTTCCTCACCCCATGCGTCGCCCTGACCGCCCTCAACGGGCCGTAGATAGGGCATCGAGGAACTGATCCACGCATCGCTGGCCACTGAGCCCCTCCTCAAGCGTGATCGACACTCGCCGACCTTGCCGCTTTACACAGTAAGCGACCCCTTGGCCACCACCTCCAGAGAGTACCTCGCTACCTTTCGCGAATAGCGATAAGGTGATGCCGCTCTCACACCCAGCTCTGAGGCGGTGACTCGCCATGCCCCTGATGCGGCAGCAGTTCTTCACGCGACGCAAGCCATCCATTCGCGCAACGCGACAGTTCGTCATCCGCACGCTCGCCGAGTGGGGGTATGTCGACCGCCTGGAGGAGATCCAGTTATGCGTATCGGAGATCGCCACCAACGCCCTCCTGCACGGTGTGCCGCCGGGCCGGCTGTTCCGGGTACGGATCGAGGCGGCCGAGGAAGAGGTGCGCATCGAAGTACGCGACTCCGGTCCCGGCCGACCGGCCGCGCAATCCCCCCGCACGGACAGCGAGAACGGCCGTGGCCTGCTGCTCGTTGGCGAACTCGCGGACGCCTGGGGCGACATCGAGCACACGGTCGGCAAGACGGTCTGGTTCACCATCAAGGCAACACCACCTCAGGGGCGCACCCAATGACGGCCCACCCCGAGATCAGCGGCGCCTCGGACCTCGACCAGCTTCACCGCGACGAGATCACCGTGACGATGAACTGGGTTATCCGCACCTGCCAGGACATCATCCGCGACCACAGTCACAAGACCTTCTGGGCCCCCGCCGGAACCTCAACCGGCACAGCGCCAACCACGGACCACCTGATCGAGTCGGCCCGCACCGACGTCCTCAACAAGCTCAGGCGCCAACTCGACGGCGCCGACGCCATCATCAGCAACGCGGAACATGAACGCGCCAAGCCCTAGCCGTTCTAAGACCATGGAAGGGGCTTGATGGTGATCAACGTCGACAACTGCCAGGCTGGGACAAGGCCGCACGCGCCCACTTCTTGGTCACACTCGAAGAAACCCGTGCGGCCGCTGTCACGTCACGGCCGTGGAAGACGACCTCGCGGGCCGAGGCGGGGCCACCGCACCGTTGCGGGTCAGGCTTTCGCAGGAGTGCTCGCCGTCGCCCCCGGCGGGCGCATCATGAAGACATCGATCGGGTCCTGGGCTTCCACGAGGAATCCGTGGCGCTCGTAGAGTCGACGGGCAGCACTGCCCTGCAAGACGTTCAAGCCCACGGTCATGCCCTGCGCGTCCGTTCGCTCCAGTACCGTGCGCAACACAGCGGATCCAAGCCCTCGGCCCTGACGGTGCAGAGCAAGGTAGAAGTGCTCCAGCCACTGCCTGCCTTCGGCGGGCCGGACGGTGACACAACCTGCCAGTTCACCGTCGATCATGATGATCGACGTGTGCTGCGGGGAGAAGGAGTCCCGCAGCCGCTGCCGTACCCGGTGCTCGTCGTAGCGCCCAAGGCGTTCCAAGTCCGCACGCATGACCGTGGCCCGCAACTCCGCGATCACCTCGATGTCCGCTGCCACCGCAGAACGCAGCACCCAGCCCTCGGCGTGCGCCGACGTGGTCCGCGCGGGCACTGCCATGTCCGATCGGGTATCGCTCCCCATCACCCCAGCATCCATGGCCGGAGTATCTCAGTCCGCCTGCTCCGAACAGACATATGAGCGTCTCGGCCCGCACTACCCGATCCCGCTGCGACTTCAATCGCGGACTGGGGCGTCAGGCGAAGCCGCTGCCGGGAAAGCTGATGCGCCGGGCGTCAGCTCAGGGCGGCTTCGCCCGTGTGGACCGCGCGCAGGGCCCGTTCCACGGTTTCCTGGTTTTCGCCGACCGGGGCCACGTAGTCGAGGACGCCGCGCGCGGCCTCGTCGCCGAGGGTGCGGGTGATCACCCACGTGCCCAGGTACTGGGACGCCAGGCAGCCGCCCGCCGTGGCGATGTTGCCCTCGGCGTGGAAGGGGACGTCCAGGACGGTGACGCCGCTGGCTTCGACGAAGGGGCGGGTCTTGATGTCCGTGCAGGCGGGCATGTCGTCGAGCAGCCCTAGCTTGGCGAGGACCAGTGCGCCGGAGCACTGGGCACCGATCAGCTGACGTGACGGGTCGAGGGGGAGCCTGGAGATCAGGCGGTCGTCGGCGACCACGTCGCGTGTCTTCACGCCGCTGCCGATCAGTACGACGTCGGCTTCGGTCACGAACTCCATCGGGCGCTGGCCGGTGACCTCGACGCCGTTCATGGAGGTGATGACCGGCGTCGGCGTCGTGATGAACGCCTCCAGGCCGTCCTTTCGGCACCGGTTGATCAGCGCGGAGGCGATGAAGCTGTCGAGTTCGTTGAATCCGTCAAAGGTGACCACGGCTACCTGCGGCATGGCGTCTCCCTCACGTACGGCAGGCAAGGACGCTACCTCGCGTCCCCCGTGCCACGTCGCGGGCCAATCGGCTGTCGGTGGCTCTTCCTGCCGCCCAAGACCTCTTGAGGACTTACGCTGAAAACGGTCCGCAGCGGCCGCACAAGCGAGGACGGTGGGCTACGCATGGCCAAGTACGAGCAGCTCGCGGATGCCCTGCGCCAGAGCATCCGTGCAGGTCAGCTCGGACCCGGGGAGCGGCTCCCGGCCGAGGACAAGCTCGCGGCGTGGTATCGGACAAGCGTGCCGACGCTGCAGCGCGCGCTGTCGGAGCTGGTGGCCGAGGGGTTGATCGACAGGCGGCACGGGGTGGGGACGTTCGTACGGACGCCGCGCCGGCGGGTCGAGCGGAGCAATGAGCGGCACCAGTGGGAGAAGGACCGGGCCCGCCGGTCCAGGGCGGAGCGGCTGCGGACCGGGTCGACCGAGCACGACACCGGGCTGGACGTCGGCGACCTCGCCTTTCATGCCGAGTACCGCGACGCGAAGGCCGACGAGGACCTGGCGTCGGTCTTCGGGATTCCCGTGGGCACGCGGCTGCTGGAGCGGATCTACCGCACCAACTGCCGCGAGGAGGACGCGCCGTTCGCGCTCGTGCACTCCTACCTGGTCCACGACGTCGTGGCCGCCAATCCCGACCTGCTCGACGCCGCCCATGAGCCCTGGCCCGGCGGCACCCAGAATCAGCTCTACACGATCGGCATCGAGCTGGACCGCATAGAGGAACGGATCACGGCCCGGCCGCCGACGGTGGAGGAGGCGGAGGCGCTCGGCCTCAAGAAGGGGGTATCGGTGATCGTTCTCCGGAAGATCTGTACGGACATCGACGATCGGGTTGTCGAGGTCTCCGACGTGACGCTGTGCGGTGACCGTACGGAACTCGTCTTCACCACGCCCCTGAAGAGGTGGTGACCATGCCGAACACCATCACCGTCATCACCGCGGTCCACGCCCCGGGCGCGGTGCATCTGCCGGACGCCCACAAGTCGCTGCGCGAGCAGGAGCTGCCGGACGGCTGGGACTGGCAGTGGGTCATCCAGGAGGACGGCGAGACCGACGCCGTACGCCCCTACGTCCCCGACGACGCCCGCGTCAGCTTCGGCCAGGGCCGGGCCGGACGGGCCGCGATGGCGCGCACGATGGGGCTCTCCCGGGCCGAGGGCGCGTACATCAAGGTGCTGGACGCCGACGACATGCTCACCCCCGGCGCCCTCGCCCGCGACCTCCGCGCCCTCACCGACCACCCGGATCTCGGCTGGGCCACCTCCCGCGCCCTGGACCTGCTGCCCGACGGCTCCACCGTCGGCTTCGAGGGCGATCCGCCGCAGGGTCCCATCGCACGCGGCGCGGTCCTCGAATTCTGGCGGGCGAACGGCCACCGCGCCCAGGTCCACCCCGCCACCCTCTTCGTACGCCGGGACCTGCTCCTCGCCCTCGGCGGCTGGATGGCCCTGCCCGCCTCCGAGGACACCGGCCTCCTCATGGCCCTCAACGCGGTCAGCCGCGGCTGGTTCACCGCCGAGACGGGTCTGCTCTACCGCAAGTGGCCCGGCCAGGTCACCAGCCAGTCCGCCCACACCGACGCGGCCGAGCGCGCGGCACGCTTCGCGGTGGTCGAGGCACGGGCCCGGGTCCTGGCCGCCATGGACGGCTGGCGCTACGACATACGCTGAACCCGCTCGCCGTCACCGATGAGTTTGTGCGGCCTCCCCGGTCTGAGAGGAGGAAGAGCTCACCGACCGCATCCCACGGAGGGGCACCATGAGGAAGATCACCGCCAGCCTGTTCATCTCGGTCGACGGGGTCGTGGAGGCGCCCGACCAGTGGCACTTCCCCTACTTCAACGACGAGATGGGCGCCGCCGTCGACGCGATCCTCGGCACGGCCGACACCCTCCTCATCGGCCGCAAGACCTACGACAGCTTCGCCGGAGCGTGGCCGGACCGCGAGGCGGCGGGCGGTGAGGACGCCCACTTCGCCAAGAAGCTCGGCGACGCCCGCAAGATCGTCCTGTCGCGCCAGAACCTCAGCTTCACCTGGCGGAACTCCGAGCAGCTCAAGGGCGACTTCGCCGACGCCGTCAGCGCGCTGAAGAACGAACCGGGCGGAGACATCGCCCTCAGCGGCTCGGTCTCCGTCGTCCGGCAGCTCATGGCGCACGGTCTGCTGGACGAGCTGCACCTGCTGGTCCACCCGATCGCCGTCCGCAAGGGCATGCGGCTGTTCGACGAGAGCGAGACCACGCTCCCGCTCAAACTGCTCTCCTCCGCCACCTTCAGCACCGGTGTGCTGCACCTCGTCTACGCCCCGGCCGAGCAAACCGCCGATGCCACCTACGAGGACGCCAGGACCCACCTGCCCCAGGACGACCAGTAGACGCCCGAGCCCTCAGGGCAGCGTCTCCGCGTCGACCCGGGAGAAGACCAGGTCGCTTTCCTCGGTGACCGGCCCCCGCCAGCGGACCGGAACCTCCGGGGCGCGCCGCAGGGCGTCCGGGTAGCTGCCTGCCGCGTAGTCGTTGGGCAGGCGGTAGACGTGGAAGCCGTGGTCCTTGAGGGCGGTCAGCAGGTCTTCGACGGAGTCGCCCAGGTCGGACATGCGCTGGGGGGTGACCTCGACGGTCAGTTCGGCGTCGGGGCGCAGTTTGTCGAGGAGGGGGACGAGGCCGCGGACCACGCTGCCTTCCGCGCCCTCCACGTCGATCTTGATGACCCGGGCGTTGGTGATCTCGTCGTCGGTGAGGAGGTCGGGCAGGGGCTGGGCCGCGATCTCGAAGGTGGACTCGGCGGGGCCGTCGTAGGGGACGACGCTGTTGGCGCCCATGTTGCGGGAGCTGGCGAGGATGAAGGTCAGCAGCTCGTCGCGGTCGGAGACGGCCGCGTTGAGGGCGCGGATGTTGGTGCGGTCGTTGCGCCGGGCGTGGCGCTGGAGGAGCTGGTGGAACGTCGGTGAGGCCTCGATCGCCACCACCGTCCCACTGCGCCCGACCAGGCGGGAGGCGAGGACGCTGTAGTAGCCGATGTTGGCCCCGACGTCCACGAAGACGTCCCCGGGCTTCAGCCGGCGCTGGAGCCACCGCGTCATATGGGGCTCCCAGACGCCGAAGAGGTAGAGGTACCGCTGGATGAGGTCCTGGGTGTCGACGGCGAAGGTGGCGCCGAAGCGCGTACGGGCCAGACGGTGCAGGGGGCGGTCCCGCAGGGCGGCGTTGAGGTGGCGCTCGACCAGGGCCCGCTTTCCGGCGCTCCAGGGCGCGTGGCGGACGTACTCGCGGCCGAGGTCAAGAGCGGCCTGGTCGACGAGCCTGCGGATCACGGGGTCTCCAGGTGGGGGAGGCGTCTTCTTGTGGTGCGTGCGGTCTCGTTCGGTGTCGCCGCACCGGTGCCCAGTGTCCCCCGGACATGCCCACGGACAGGCCCACGGACAGGCCCACGGACAGCCCCCGGACATGGAAGCGCCCGACCGCTGGCGACGGGGGATGCACCAGCGGTCGGGCTGTACCTAAGAGTAACGCGGCCGCCGGGATGGGGAAGCCGACTCCTCCCCCCGGTGAGCAGTTGTGACCGCGATCACGCAACGTTCGCGCAACGTCGTTACCGACCGCACGGAGGCGCATACGAGAGCCGGGAGAGGTATTCGTCCCATTTCTCCGGGGTCAGTACGCCTCGCGTCATCGAGCAGATGCGACGCACCGCCTCGTCCACGTCCAGGCTCCACAGCCGGACCGTGTCCGCGCCGCTGGACACCCCGAGCATCCGGCTGTGCGGGCTGAACGACAGGAAATTGCCGGTCTTGGCGTTGGGGCTCAGCGACTGGCCGATGGACGTGGCCTTGGACGGGACGGTGACGTCCCACAGCCGGACCGCGTTGTCGTTGCCGCCGCTCGCGAGTGTGCTGCCGTCCTGGCTGAAGGTCAGCGACACGATCGCGTCGGTATGGCCGGTGAGCGGGGATCGCAGCCGGGTCACCCTGCCGGCGTCGGTGACGTCCCAGAGCCGGACCGTGTTGTCGTCGCTGCCGCTGGCCAGCGTATGGCCGTCCGGGCCGAAGACGAGCGCGTTGACGGGGCCGAGGTGGCCCGTGACCGGCGCGCCCCGCGGGGTGGCGTGGCGCGGGTCGGTCACCTTCCACAGCCGGATCGTGTTGTCCGCGCTGCCGCTGGCCAGTGTGCGGCCGTCCGGGCTGAAGACGAGGGTGTTGACGTAGCCCCGGTGGCCGGTGAGCGGTTTGCCGAGCCGGCGGACATGCGACGGGTCGCTGACGTTCCACAGCTGGATGGTGTTGTCGTTGTACGCGGTCGCCATCATGCGCCCGTCCGGCGTGAAGGCCAGCGCGCCCGCGAACCGGGTCCGCAGGGGGATGGGCGGCTTGTACGGGACGGGCCGGGCCGGATCGGTGACGTTCCACAGCCGCACCTGGCGGTCTCCGGTCATCATCGCGAGGGTGTGGCCGTCCGGGGTGAACGTCAGCTCCCGCACCGTGCCCTCCCCGGGGTCGAACGGCTCGCCCAGCGGCACCGGCCGGTTGGGATCGTCCACGTTCCACAGCCGGACCTTCTCGTCGCGCCCGGCCGTGGCGAGCACCCGCCCGTCCGGGCGGAACACCCCGACCCGGCCGACCATGTCCGACGTCGGGATCGACCACAGCCGGACCGTGTTGTCGCCGCTCCCGGTGGCGAGGGTCCGCCCGTCGGGGCTGAAGCCCAGGGCGTACATCTCGCCGCTGCTCCCCGCGAGCGGCTCGCCGACCTGCGACGGATACGCCGGATCGCTGACGTTCCACAGACTCGCCGTACTGTCCTGGCTGGCGGCGGCGAGCATGGATCCGTCCGGGCTGAAGGACACCGACCATATGGGGCCGATGTGGCCGGTGAGCGGCGAGCCAAGCGGCTCCGCGTGGCGCGGATCGCCGACGTCCCACAGCCGGACGGTGTTGTCCGCGCTGCCGCTGGCGAGGGTCCGGCCGTCCGGGCTGAACGCCACGGAGTGGATCAGGTCCTTGTGGCCGGTCAGCGCCTTGCCGATCCGCTTCGGACGGCGCGGGTCGGCCATGTTCCACAGCCTGATCGAGGCGTCGTCGCCACCGGCCGCGAGCGTCCGCCCGTCGGGGCTGAAGGCCACGGAGCGCACGGCGGCGGTGGCACCGGTCAGCGCGCCGATCGCCTTCGGCCGGCCCGGGCGCCTCATGTCCCACAGGCGCACCACGCGATTCTCCGTGGCGGTGGCCAGCGTGCGCCCGTCCGGGCTGAAGGCGAGCAGATAGATCGTGCCGTCGTGGTGGGAGAGGGGCGCGCCGAGCGGGCGCGGATGGCGGGGGTCCCGTACGTCCCACAGGCGGATCGTGCCGTCGTCGCCGGCGCTGGCGAGGGTTTGGCCGTCCGGGCTGAAGACCGCACTGCTCACCCAGCTCGTATGGCCGGTGAGGGGCTTGCCCAGCGGTTTGGGGCGGGTCCGGTCCTTGACGTCCCACAGCCGGACGGTCCGGTCGTAGCTGGCGGTGGCCAGCAGCCGCCCGTCCGGGCTGAACGAGGTGAGGTAGACGGCGCCGGTGTGGCCGTGCAGCGGTGTGGCCAGCGGCGCGTTCACCACTGACAGCAGCCGGTTCCTGGTGGCCTCGTCGTGCGGCCGCAAGTCGTGTGCCACCAGGGCGAGCTGGGCGGACAGCGACGGATCCGTGTTCTGGAAGCGATCGGCCTCGGTGACCACCTGCTCGAACACCGCGTCGTCCCGCTGCTGCCACGCGACCACCGCCGTACCGGCGGCCAGCACCGCCAGCGCGACCAGAGCCGACACCGCGCCACGGCGGAGCCACACCGTGCGCCTGCGCAGCCGGACCGAAGCGGCCAGGAACTCCACCGCGCTACGGGTCAGATAGGTGCCGCCGGCGGTCTTCGCCCAGGTGTGGGCCTGCTCCAGCCGGGAGCCCCGGTAGAGCAGGGACGAGTCACGGTTCGAGCCTTCCCAGGACCGGCCGTCCTCCTCCAGCCGCTGGCGCACCAGATGGTCGTTGCGGTCCTCGTCGATCCAGTCGCGCAGCCGCGGCCAGGCGTGGAGCAGCGCCTCATGGGTGATCTCCACGGTCTCGGCGTCGAGCGTCACCAGGCGGGCGCGTACCAGCGTTTCGAGCGATTCCTCCGTCTTGCCCGGGTCCGTCGACTCCCTCGCCAGCTGGTGCCGCGTCCCCCGTCTGCGGGTGGCCTGGGTGTCCTCGCCCAGCCGGACCAGCCGGAGGAGCAGCAGCCTCGCGGCCGTGCGCGCCTCGGAGTCGAGGCTGGACCAGGCCCGCTCGGCGGTCGCCGCCACCGCTCCCTGGATGCCGCCCGCCGCGCGGTAACCGGCCAGCGTCAGCCGTCCGCCCTTCCGTCGCTGCCAGGTGGCGAGCAGGGCGTGGGAGAGGAGCGGCAGTACGCCCGCGTCATGCGTCCCACGAGGGCCGTCGGCGCTCACCTCCCGGACGATCAGCTCCGCGAGCCCCGGTTCGAGCTCCAGGCCCACGGCCTTGGCCGGGCCGGTCACCGCCTCGCGCAACTCGGCGGTGGTCAGCGGCCCGAGCACCATGTGCCGGTGCTGGAGCGCGTCGGCCAGTTCGGGGTAGCCCAGGCACAGCTCGTAGAAGTCGGCGCGGATGCCGAGGACGACGAGCACGGGGGGCGGCTCGCCGGGGCCGGCGGGGGTGCATGCGGCGTGGAGGAGCTGGATGAACGTGCGCCGGTCGGCCTCGTCCGAGCCGAGGGTGAACGCCTCCTCGAACTGGTCCACGATCACGACGGGGCGGGCGTCGGAGGACGGCGTCTCGCGGTCCGCCCATGCGGTGACGGCCTCGCGGACCGCGTGGGCGAATTGCGGGGTGCCGGGTTCGGCCGCTGGTTCGTGTGCGGTTGGTTCGTAGGCGGCAGGTTCGTGTGTGGCTGGATCGTTTGCTTTCGGTTTGTCTGTTGTCGGCGCGTCTGCTGTCGGTGTGTCTGCTGTCGGCGCGTCTGCTGGTGGGCCGTCAGCCGCGGCTTCGCCCGCGTCCGGTTCCGCTTCCGGTTCGTCCGTTTCCGGTTCCTCCGCCATGGGGACCACGCGCGCGAGTTCGGGGATATGGCGGGCCAGCTCCGCGAGCGGGTCGCCGCCCGGGACGAGTTGCAGTACGCCCCTCGCCCGGCCGTCCCCGTCGCCCGGCGCCCCGGTGCGCAGCGCGGGCACCAGACCGGCGTTCAGCAGCGAGGACTTCCCCGCCCCCGAAGCGCCCACGAGCACGACCAGGCCGCCCGTCTTCTCCGCCGCGTGCAGCTGGGTGACCAGGGCGTCCGTGCTCCGCTCCCGGCCGAAGAACCACCGGGCGTCCTGCCGGCGGTACGAGGCCAGGCCCCGGTACGGGCATACGCCGCCGGGGACCGCGGGGCCCTCGGCCGGGGGCCCTTCCTCTTCTTCCGCCGACGGGGCGGGGCGGTCGCCGACCGGGTCGGCCAGCGCACGCTCCCAAAGCCGCTGCCAGCGGGCCATGTCGTACAGGCCCGGGGACACCGGTACGGGCCGCGAGCGCCGTGCGTCGGGTATCAGGACGTGCAGGACGGCCGCGAGGGCGGCGAACTGGGCGGGTACGTTCTTTGCTCGTCGCCAGTCGCTGATCCGCTGGGCGGAGACCCGTACGGGACGCCCCCGCTCATCGGTCCGTTGGAGTCGGACGACCGCCTCGGCCACGCTCTTGAGGGGAGGATTACCGGCCTCCCTGTACAGCAGCGCGAGGCGTTCCGCGAAGGCTATGCGTGCCCCCGAGTCGGAACTCAAGGTCTCCACTCCTTACTTCCCCCGCGCTGGACATCCGGACCGGAAAACTCACTTTATATGGCTGACCAGCGGAGAAACCGGCAGCGTGATACCGGAACCTCCTCGGTGGGAGGCACAGCTGGCAGGATCATGGCGCGATAGCGCATCCACCACGAGCCGTCCAGCCAGGCCATCAGCTCAGCGCACGGAGAGACAACCCATGGCACCGCATGTTCTCGGTCAGCTTTCGTCGCGGTCACGAGACGGTGGTCACGGGCGCGTCGCATGAGCCCTGGAGATCCGTGAAGCCGGTCCCATCGGGACGGCAGTCGCATCGACCACGGATCCGGCCCCCCGATCCGCACCCGTACGGCGCGGATCGGCACCGCTCCAGCGTTCGGCACCGGTCCCCACGAGGGGAGGGACCGGCGCCGGACGTTGTGGCGGTTCTGTCGTCTCCGCTATGTCATCTGAGCGCGCGCGTCAGCCGGGCGCGTACGTGAGCCGGGCGCGTACGTGAGCCCGGCGGCGTGTGTCATCCGGGCGGCGTGCGTCATCTGGGCGCGGCGGGCCAGTCGTCGGGGCCGCCGCCGTTCCATTCGATCAGCTCGGGGTTGTCGAGGGGTGCGGCCTCTTCCATCACACCCGCGCGGTGCAGGAGTCGCCGGAGCTCGTCCGGGCTCACCACCACTCCGACGTCGGCGCCGTCGATCAGCACACGGCGGCGGCCGTCCAGCGGTTCGTCCACCACGACGCGGGGCGGGGCCGGGGTCTTGTCCTCCATCAGTCTCCTAGCGAGGGGACCACCGGCTTCAGCCGGTGGGGGAATCGCATCCCTGGGCCGTGATATTTCCTCTTGTCCCGGAGGGATCGGTTCGGGCTGGACCGCACCCTTCGGGTTGGAAGCTCCCCTCCTTCAGGTGGAGAGCGGAGTCACAGGACCAGGCTCGCCGCTTCCGGCTCCGACCGCACCACGGGCGGGACGTGCCGGGGCCGACGCAAGAGAAGTCCGGGAGACACGATGGAGGGCCTGGGACCGGTCGCCGGTCCCAGGCCCTCCATCGTGTCGGTTGTATCGGTCGCGCCGGTCAGCCGCAGTTGCCGCCGCACTGGCACGGGCCGCCGGACTGACAGCCGCAGCCGCAGCCCGAGCCGCAGCCGCATGCGCCGACGGGGTGGGTCGGAGCGGGTTCGGGCTTGGAGAGGTCCGCCATGCGTCTCCTCCTCGGGAGGGGTCACGTCACCTGCTGCTCATGGTGCCGACGACCCGGCGGCCGAGTGCAGGGGCGCGTCGACGGCGCTTTGATGCACACCGTCGCAGACGCTCACGCCCCGTGGCCGCTCGCGCCCCTCGGCGGTCACGTCCCTTCGGCGGTCACGCCCCCTCGACGTCCCCCTGCGCCGATATCTCGTCGGCGTGCTCACCGGTGACCAGGTAGACCACGCGCTTGGCGACCGAGACCGCGTGGTCCGCGAACCGCTCGTAGTAGCGGCCCAGCAGCGTGACATCCACGGCCGTCTCGATGCCGTGCTTCCAGCGGTCGTCCATCAGGTGCTGGAAGAGGGCGCGGTGCAGCAGGTCCATCGCGTCGTCGTCCTGCTCCAGCTGGAGCGCGAGGTCGACGTCCTTGGTGATGATGACCTCGGCGGCCTTCGCCATCAGCCGCTGGGCGAGCTGGCCCATCTCCAGGATCGTGGCGTGCAGATCGTGCGGCACGGCCGTGTCCGGGAAGCGGAGCCGGGCCAGCTTGGCGACGTGCTGCGCGAGGTCGCCGGAGCGCTCCAGGTCGGCGCTCATCCGCAGGCTGGTCACCACGATCCGCAGATCGGTGGCGACCGGCTGCTGCCGGGCGAGCAGGGCTATCGCCCGACCCTCCAGATCGCGCTGCAGATCATCGACCTTCTCATCGGCGGCGATGACGCTCTCGGCGAGCTTGAGGTCCGCGTCGAGAATGGCAGTGGTGGCACGGCCGATGGCCGAACCGACGAGCCGGGCCATGTCGACCAGGCCGTCCCCGATCGAATCAAGCTCCTCGTGGTACGCGTCCCGCATCACTGACCTCTTTCACTGACTCTCGGTGACGATCTTTGACAGGCTCTGACAGGTTTCCTGGCAGTTCTCCGTGGCTCATGCCCCGGGGCCCCACACTTCCACGCTCCGGCCGAAACGCGTCCGCTTCCGGCATCGGGCGTTAATCACACCTGATGCACAGGTGAACTCTCGGCAACGCAGCCCCGGCTGCCCCGTGTGAAGCCCGCTCGGCGAAACGTCCGGAGTGAACCGATACCGACTCCTCGGTGAACTCTCGGCAACGTCTGACCGAGGGGATCGTCACGGGGCTGTGGAGGGGTCTCGCCGCCCGCATAACCTGGACGCATGAACGTGAACGCGGCGATCGCCGCAGTGGCGGCGCTCGCCGGGTTGTGCACCGGCGTCATCGCCATGCTGGCGTTCCGCTGGAGCGAGCGTGAACAGGCGAAGCCTACGCGCTCCTCGCTGCATACCGACGCCGTGTTGCCGCCCGGCGTGGACACAGTGCTCTCGGTACTGCGTTCCTCGGCCGTCGTCCTCGACGAAGCGGACGCCGTCGTCAAGGCCAGCTCGGCCGCGTACGCGCTGGGCCTGGTGCGCGGCGGCAAGCTGGCCGTCGAGCCGATGCTGGCGATGGCCCGCGACACCCGGCGGGACGGCGAGATCCGGCAGATCGAGCTCGATCTGCCGCGCCGTGGCACCGGCCGGGGCGGCGACGCGCTCGCGGTCTCCGCCAGAGTGGCCCCGCTGGGCTCCCGGCTGGTCCTGCTGCTCGTGGAGGACCTCACCGAGGCCCGCCGGATCGAGGCCGTACGACGCGACTTCGTCGCCAACGTCAGCCATGAGCTCAA
Organism: Streptomyces sp. MK37H; assembly: GCF_018035285.1. Lineage (NCBI taxonomy): Bacteria > Bacillati > Actinomycetota > Actinomycetes > Kitasatosporales > Streptomycetaceae > Streptomyces > Streptomyces sp. MK37H. The sequence goes on from NZ_JAAAYH010000111.1 coordinate 15,000, forward strand.
GACCCCGGTCGGCGCGCTGTCCCTGCTGTCCGAGGCCGTGATGGACGCGTCCGACGACCCGGAGGCGGTCACCCGCTTCGCCGGGCGGATGCAGGTCGAGGCGACCCGCCTGACCAGTCTGGTCCAGGAGCTCATCGACCTCTCCCGGGTGCAGAACGACGACCCGCTGGAGGACGCCGAGCCGGTCCGGGTGGACGAGCTCGTCGCCGAGGCCATCGACCGGTGCCGCCACCAGGCGGGCACCAAACAGATCACGATGGCCACGGGCGGCACCGCCGATCTGCACGTCTGGGGCAACCGCGGCCAGCTGGCCGCCGCGCTCGGCAATCTCGTCGAGAACGCGGTGAACTACAGCCCGGCCCGCACCCGCGTCGGCATCGCCGCCCGCCGCATCCCCGCGACCGGCGGGGACCTGATCGAGATCGCCGTGACCGACCAGGGCATAGGCATCTCCGAGAAGGACCGCGAGCGGATCTTCGAGCGCTTCTACCGGGTCGACCCGGCCCGCTCGCGGCAGACCGGCGGGACCGGGCTCGGGCTCGCCATCGTCAAGCATGTGGCCGCCTCGCACGGCGGGGAGGTCACCGTGTGGAGCGCCGAGGGACAGGGCTCCACCTTCACCCTGAGACTCCCGGAAGCCGGTGCGGCGCGGGACCGGGACCGCTCGCGGAGCGAGACGCGCGAGTCGAGCGAGTCGTACGACACCGGAGACCTCGACGGCGAGGACCACGGCCGGCCGTACGAGACCTTCACCAATGAACCACTCTCAGCCCCGGAGGTCCTTCCGTGACCCGAGTTCTGGTCGTCGAGGACGAGGAATCGTTCAGCGACGCGCTGTCGTACATGCTTCGCAAGGAGGGATTCGAGGTCGCGATCGCGACCACCGGCCCCGAGGGGCTCGATGAGTTCGAGCGGAACGGCGCCGACCTGGTGCTGCTCGACCTGATGCTGCCGGGCCTGCCCGGTACGGAGGTCTGCCGCCAGCTCCGCGGCCGGTCCAATGTCCCGGTGATCATGGTGACCGCCAAGGACAGCGAGATCGACAAGGTGGTCGGGCTGGAAATAGGCGCGGACGACTATGTGACCAAGCCCTTCTCCTCGCGCGAGCTGGTCGCCCGGATCAGAGCCGTGCTGCGCCGCCGCGGTGAGCCGGAGGAGATCACCCCGGCCGCCCTGGAGGCCGGGCCGGTCCGGATGGACGTCGACCGGCACGTGGTCACGGTCGGCGGCGGCAAGGTGGACCTCCCGCTGAAGGAGTTCGACCTGCTGGAGATGCTGCTCCGCAACGCGGGCCGGGTGCTGACCCGTATGCAGCTGATCGACCGCGTCTGGGGCGCGGACTACGTGGGCGACACCAAGACCCTCGACGTCCACGTCAAGCGCCTCCGGGCCAAGATCGAGCCGGACCCGGGTGCGCCTCGGTATCTGGTGACGGTGCGGGGTCTGGGCTACAAGTTCGAGCCGTAAAGCCGGCCTGAGCGCCGGGCCGCCGGACGGAGTCCGGCGCAGCGTCCCGAAGCCGTGAGGCCCGCTAGGGCCGAGTGGTGCGAGGGGTGCACGCGGAGGGGGCTCGAGCCGGACCCGGGTGCGCCTCGGTATCTGGTGACGGTGCGGGGTCTGGGCTACAAGTTCGAGCCGTAAACCGGCCCGGTCGAGCCGTAAAAAGATCGGCTCGGACGAGCCGTGACAAGCGGCTCATGCGCGAGGGCGGCCCTGGAAAGGTCCAGGGCCGCCCTCGCGCATGTCTGGGCGGGTCTCAGAGACCCGCGGAGACCCGCCAACGGGTCTCAGCGATCGCCGCCGTTCGGGTTGGGCTCGCCGGACGCGATGCCGTTGGGGGCGCCGCTGCTCTCCTCGCCGCCGGGCTGGCCGCTCGCCGTGCCGGACGGGGTGCCACTGGGCTCACCACTGGCGGTGCCACTGGGCGTACCGCTCGGCTTGCCGCTGGGCGTCGCCGAGCCCGACGGCTTGGCGGTCGGCAGCTCGGACGGGCCCCAGCCCTTGAAGTAGCTCTTCGCCGGGACCACGAACGCGGTGATCGGGACGTTGCCGGTCGAGCTGAGGTCGAAGACGACCCGCTGCGCATTGCCGTCCCGGGTGGCCTCGCGCCCGTCGCTGATGACGGCGGAGGCGTTGCCCTCGCCGCCGAAGGCCACCGAGCCGCCGTGCGGCACCACGACCGGGCCCTTGCCCTTGGCCGGGGAGAGCTTCACCCGAGCGCTGGTGCCGGGGAGGGTGACGGCCTTGACGGTCTGGTCGTTCTTGCCGTTGTTGAAGATCCGGCCGGTGACGACGGCCGGGCCCTTGGCCGTGCGGTCCGGCTGGGTCACCACGGTGGCGTTCTGGATCTTGATGTCCCCGACGGACGTCGCGGCGTTGTCGGGCTTGACCTCCAGCGTCTGCGCGTCGTTCCCGGCTCCGCAGGCGGAGAGCGGGGCGACCGAGACCACGATGGCGGCTGCGGCGAGGGCGCCGCGTCGAAGGCTGCTGCTCACGGCGGCGGCATCTCCTAGGACGAGGTAAAGGTTGGATCAGCGCGCTTAGATTACCGATCCGCCCTCTTCGGCCCGCACCCGACCCGCCCCAAGGCGTTCGGCCCCGGGGCGGCACGCCCGTACGCTGCCGGTTCCGGCGCGCTTCCCGGGTGCGTTACGCGGTCCGTACGGCGCCGTCCCGAACTCCCGAATATCGGCTCGACCGGTCGCGCGGGAGATTATCGGTAAGGAATCCATGCATGTCCGAGAATTGATCACAGACTTGATCCGCGGTGTGTGATCAACTCCGTGATCAATTCGCGAATCGGGGCCGGATCCCTCGCTCCTGATCCGAACGGAGTAGCGGAAGTCCATCGACTGGACTCCGGCAAAACGGGACGTACGGCCACTCGTCCGGGCTTCTTCCGGCGCGTAACGGGCGGGTTTCGGGGTGCCCGGACAGCCGCTCCCACCTGCGAATACCCGGTTCCGCGGGACCCGCGCAGCACGTTCCTGCCGCACTTGTCAAGCCCCGAGATATGCCCTGACCTGCGAAAACGCCATTCAGAAGAAGGCGTTCCCGTGTTACCCTGGATAGCCACGGAAGGGGTACCTGTCACATGACGTTCAAGGTTGGCGACACCGTGGTCTATCCCCATCACGGGGCCGCGCTGATCGAGGCCATCGAAACTCGCCAGATCAAAGGCGTGGACAAGACCTACTTGGTGCTGAAGGTCGCTCAGGGTGACCTGACGGTTCGTGTGCCGGCGGACAATGCGGAGTTCGTCGGTGTGCGTGATGTGGTCGGCCAGGACGGGCTGGACCGGGTCTTCGAGGTGCTGCGTGCACCGTATGCGGAAGAACCGACGAACTGGTCCCGTCGCTACAAGGCAAATCTCGAGAAGCTCGCCTCCGGCGATGTGATCAAGGTTGCCGAGGTCGTGCGTGACCTGTGGCGCCGAGAGCGTGAGCGCGGACTCTCCGCCGGTGAGAAGCGCATGCTCGCCAAGGCCCGCCAGATCCTGGTGAGCGAGCTCGCCCTCGCCGAGAGCACCAACGAGGACAAGGCCGAGGCCCTGCTCGACGAGGTTCTCGCGTCCTGACAAATCAATGCCGTGGTGCCCGAGTGACTCAGACGTGAATTCCCGCTAAATCGTCTGTCGCCGGGCGCTGCGGCATGCGTACGTGCCGGACGTCGTTGACCCCCTGGGCGATCTCCTTTGATCCCCCGAGCGATCTCTGAGCCCCCGGTCCATCGCACCTGGTGCCGATGCGCCACCGCGCGCACGGTGCGCGGTGTAGGTGTGCCGGGCCCGGGCAGCTGGCTCGACCAGTCGTCACGGAAGGGGCCGGTCGGGGCATCGCGCCCGGCACGCTGTGGCCATACCCATTTCGGCTGAGGAAGCAAACCTGAACGCCAACTCAATGTCCGCAACACCGGATCACGGTGGCTCCGGCGCGTCCGGGCGAACCGCCCGCACCGCCGCAGTGATCCCCGCCGCGGGCCGCGGCGTGCGGCTGGGCCCGGGCGCCCCCAAGGCGCTGCGCCCGCTGAGCGGTACGCCCATGCTCGTCCACGCCGTACGGGCGATGGCCGGATCCCGCTCCGTCTCCCTCGTCGTCGTGGTCGCCCCGCCGGACGGCGCCGACGAGGTGCGGCGGCTGCTGGACGCGTATCCGCTGAGCGGCAGCCTCGGCGACACCACCGAGGTGGTCGTCGTGCCCGGCGGCGAGACCCGCCAGGAGTCGGTGCGCAAGGGGCTGGCCGCCGTCCCCGAGACCGTCACCACCGTGCTGGTGCACGACGCGGCGCGGCCGCTGGTGCCCGTGGACACGGTGGACGCGGTCGTCGCCGCCGTACGGGACGGGGCGCCCGCCGTCGTCCCGGCACTGCCGCTGGCCGACACCGTGAAGCAGGTCGAGCCGCGCACCGGGGAGCGGGCCGGTGAGCCCGAGCCGGTGGTCGGCACTCCCGAGCGCGCCCTGCTGCGCGCCGTCCAGACCCCGCAGGGCTTCGATCGCGCCACGCTCGTCGCCGCCCACGAGAAGATCGTCCTGGAGGGCGAGGGCGCCACGGACGACGCGGGCATGGTGGAGCGGCTCGGCGTCGAGGTCGTGGTCGTCCCCGGCCACGAGGAGGCGTTCAAGGTGACCCGGCCGCTGGACCTGGTGCTGGCCGAGGCGGTCCTGGCCCGCAGGAGGGCGAACGATGGCTTCTGACGCGGCGATGCTCCCCCTGGTGGGCATCGGCACGGATGTGCACGCCTTCGAGAAGGGCCGTGAGCTGTGGTGCGCCGGGCTGCTGTGGGAGGGCGAGGAGTACGGACTGGCCGGGCACTCCGACGGCGATGTGGCCGCGCACGCCGCCTGTGACGCGCTGTTCTCCGCCGCCGGGCTCGGCGATCTCGGCGCCCACTTCGGCACCGACCGCCCCGAGTGGTCCGGCGCGGCCGGTACCACGCTGCTCGCCGAGGCCGCCCGGATCGTCCGGGACGCGGGCTTCGAGATCGGCAATGTGGCGATCCAGGTGATCGGCGTACGCCCGAAGATCGGCAAACGGCGCGACGAGGCGACGAAGGCGCTGACGGCGGCCGTGGGCGCCCCCGTCTCGGTGTCCGGTACCACCACGGACGGGCTGGGCCTGACCGGCCGCGCCGAGGGGCTCGCGGCGATCGCGACGGCGCTGGTCTTCCGGCGGCAGCGGTAGCGCTAAGCAGGTCGGAGGAAGTCCGCTACGGTTCGGGCAGCGCCCCGAAGGGGCGCGGGGAACTGCGCGACCAGCCACGATGCGGCCGCAGACGCACGACGGCATCTCGTGGCACTTCCCGCGGAGCGCTTAGCGGCGACCGGTGGTCCGCGCGGGGCGCGTGGGTGCCGCGGTGGTGGCGCCGCCCGGCGCTCAGGGATGGGCGCGCGGATGCGTCCGGAGTGTCACCCGCGTCCCGAGTGTCACGCTTCTGTGTCCCCGTGGGGGAAGGGGCACGGGGCACCGTTCACTTCCCACTACCCTTGATGCGTGACTATTCGCCTGTACGACACCAGCGCCCGGCAGATCCGTGACTTCACCCCGCTCAAGCCGGGCTGCGTCTCGATCTACCTGTGCGGCGCGACCGTGCAGGCAGCCCCGCACATCGGGCACATCAGGTCGGGGCTGAACTTCGACATCATGCGCCGCTGGTTCGCCCACCGCGGCTATGACGTGACGTTCATCCGCAATGTCACGGACATCGACGACAAGATCATCGCCAAGTCGGCGGAGCAGAAGCGCCCCTGGTGGGCGATCGGCTATGAGAACGAGCGCGCCTTCAACCAGGCGTACGACATCCTCGGCTGCCTGCCCGTGACCTATGAGCCGCGGGCGACCGGTCATGTCCCCGAGATGATCGAGATGATGCGGGAGCTGATCGACCGGGGTCATGCGTATGCCGCCGAAGGCAATGTCTACTTCGATGTGCGCTCGTTCCCCGAGTATCTGAAGCTCTCCAACCAGGATCTGGACGGACTGCGCCAGCCCTCCGGCGAGGGCGAGACCGGCAAGCGCGACCCGCGCGATTTCGCCATGTGGAAGGCGGCGAAGCCGGGGGAGCCCAGCTGGGAGACCCCGTGGGGGCGCGGCCGTCCCGGCTGGCACCTGGAGTGCTCGGCGATGGCGCACAAGTACCTCGGGCGCGCCTTCGACATCCACGGCGGCGGCGTCGACCTGATCTTCCCGCACCATGAGAACGAGATCGCGCAGGCCAAGGCGTTCGGCGACGACTTCGCCGCCTACTGGGCGCACAACGCCTGGGTGACCATGAGCGGCGAGAAGATGAGCAAGTCGCTCGGCAATTCGGTGCTGGTCTCCGAGATGGTCAAGCGCTGGCGTCCGATCGTGCTCCGCTACTACCTGGGCACCCCGCACTACCGGTCGATGATCGAGTACAGCGAGGAGGCCCTGCGCGAGGCCGAGTCGGCGTTCGCGCGGATCGAGGGCTTCGTCCAGCGCGTGGTGGAGAAGGCCGGGAACGTCGAGCCCGCCGCCGAGGTGCCGCCGGCCTTCGCCGAGGCGATGGACGACGACCTCGGGGTGCCGCAGGCGCTCGCGGTCGTCCACACCACCGTCCGCCAGGGGAACTCCGCCCTGACCGCCGACGACAAGGAGGCGGCGGTCGCCCGGCTCGCCGAGGTGCGGGCCATGCTGGGCGTGCTGGGCCTCGATCCGCTCGATGAGCACTGGGCGGGCGGTTCGGACCGCGGTGAGGATCTGCACGGCGTGGTCGATTCCCTCGTCCGGCTGGTCCTGGAGCAGCGGCAGGCCGCGCGGACCCGTAAGGACTACGCGACGGCGGACGCGATCCGTGATCAGCTCCAGCAGTCGGGTCTGGTGATCGAGGACACCCCGTCCGGGCCGCGCTGGGAGCTGGGTACCCGCTGACCTCGCTGTTTGTGCCGCCCGCCGCGTCGGGCGGCACACTTGTGACCGTACATACGACCGTACGACCGTAGACGCGTGTGGCGTCCGACGTTTTTCCGTTGCCGTTTGCCGAGCAGCGCTGAGCAGTGAAGAGACAGGTGACATTCATGGCCGGCAACAGCCAGCGCAGGAACCGCCGTACCAGCAACAAGAAGGGCGCGACGGTCGGCAGCGGCGGTAAGCGGCGCCGCTCCCTCGAGGGCAAGGGGCCCACCCCGCCCGCCGAGATGCGTAAGGGACACGCCAAGCAGCGGATGGCCAACGCCCGCGCCCGCCAGGCCGCCAAGCGCCCCGTCCCGCGGCGCGGCGGCAAGGGCACGAACGAGCTGGTGGTGGGCCGTAACCCGGTGGTCGAGGCGCTGCGCGAGGGCGTTCCGGCGAACACGCTGTATGTGCAGCAGTTCGTCGACAGCGACGACCGGGTGCGCGAGGCGCTGAAGGTCGCGGCCGACCGCGGCGGCATCCACCTCATGGAGGCGCCCAAGGCCGAGCTGGACCGGATGACGAACGGGCTGAACCACCAGGGCCTGGTGCTCCAGGTCCCGCCGTACGAGTACGCCCACCCCGAGGACCTGAGCGCGGCCGCCTTCGACGAGGGCGAGGACCCGCTGATCGTCGCCCTCGACGGCGTCACGGATCCGCGCAACCTGGGCGCGGTGGTCCGCTCGGTGTCCGCCTTCGGCGGCCACGGCGTGGTCGTACCGGAGCGGCGCGCGGCCGGGATGACCGCGGGCGCCTGGAAGACCTCCGCGGGCACCGCCGCCCGCACCCCGGTCGCCCGTGCGACCAACCTCACCCGGACCCTGGAGGCCTACCAGAAGGCGGGCCTGACGGTGGTCGGGCTGGCGGCGGACGGCGATGTCGAGCTGCAGGACCTCGAGGTGCTGGACGGCCCGGTCGTGATCGTCGTCGGCAGCGAGGGCAAGGGGCTGTCGCGGCTGGTGGGCGAGACCTGCGATCTGCGGGTGCGGATTCCGATGCCGGGTGGCGCGGAGTCGCTGAACGCGGGCGTGGCGGCGGGCGTCGTTCTGTACGAGGCGGCACGGCGCCGGGCGTAGGCGGCACGGCG
>NZ_JAAAYH010000112.1:0-22937 GCF_018035285.1 Streptomyces sp. MK37H
GGTGGGCTCGGGCACGATGGCGGTCGGGATCGCGGAGGTGTGCGCGCGCTCCGGATATCCGACGGTGCTGGTGGCCCGGAGCGAGATGCGCGCGAAGGAGGCCACGGCCGCCGTGGAGCGCTCGCTGGAGCGCGGGGTGCGGCGCGGCAAACTGGCGCCCGAGCTGCTCACCGAGGCGATGGACCGGCTGACCGCGGGCTGTGAACTCCAGGCGCTCGGCGCCTGCGATCTGGTGGTCGAGGCCGTGGCGGAGGACATCGACGTCAAACGGGCCGTCTTCGCCGATCTGGACCGGGTGTGCGCACCGGGCGCGGTGCTCGCCACCTCCACCTCCAGTCTGCCCGTCATCGAGTGCGCGATGGCGACGCGGCGGCCCGAGGACGTCATCGGGATGCACTTCTTCAACCCCGCCCCGGTGATGCGGCTGGTCGAGGTGGTGCACACCGTGCTGACCTCCAAGGAGGCGCTCGGCACGGCGCACGCGGTGGCCGCGGCGCTCGGCAAGCGTGCGGTGGACTGCCCGGACCGGGCGGGCTTCATCGTCAATGCCCTGCTCTTTCCCTATCTGAACAGCGCGGTGGCGATGCTCGAGGAGGGCTGGGCCACCGCCGATGACATCGACACGGTGATGGCGGCCGGGCAGGGCTATCCGATGGGCCCGCTGCGGCTGCTGGATGTGATCGGCCTGGATGTGTCCCTCGCCATCCAGCGCACTCTGCACGGCACCTTCCGGGATCCGGCCCTGACCCCGGCCCGTCATCTTCGGCGGCTGGTCGAGGCGGGTCACCTGGGCCGCAAGGGCGGGAGGGGGCTGCACCTCCACGAGCGATAGCGGCGGGTCACGGGGGGATGCCGGGGCCGGGGACACACCTTCCCGGCCCCGGCATCCGTATGCCCGTGGCGATGACAGGGGGTGCGAAGATGCCATTGGAATAGTCCAACGGCGAGGTGTGTGGCTCCGGAATTCATCGGCACGGGAATAGGTGCACCGGCCCTCTGTCCGCTTTATGGCAGGAGAATTCCCGGCGAATCGCTTGTGGTTACCAGCGGCAACAGACATAAGAACCGCATTGGCGATCAAAACGGGCAAATAAATGTTCGAAACGGGTCCCCGGAGTCCTCTGTGTATGACCACTTCGTGCCGGAGTCAAGGATGTCGGGAGCTTTCCCGGGTACGGCTAGGTGGTCTCGTGTATGCTGGCGCTTCCGAACAAATGCCCACGTGAACGGGGGTGGCGCAGGTTGTCAGGGTGTCGGTGCACTTCGGCTTCAACGCGTTGCCCCACGTAGGGGTGTCCCGCTCGCATCGCTTTTGTCGATCGTCGGGCAGCCCGCTCAGAATTGGTAATTCGTTAACGATGATTTTACGTGCGGCGATGGTGGCGCGACCGGTGGGCGTATAGCTTGCTGGGAGGCGTTCGGACTGCCGTGAGCAGTGCTTCGCGTCGCATTCGGGGGTGCGAGCAATGGTGTTTTCATCGGCCAGAGCCAGACAATTCGACGCGCAATTCGAGAGACTTCGGCGAGCGTTTTCCAGAAGCCTGTCCGGGGAGGCGGGCATCGTGCTTGTCGAGGGCGCGGTCGGTTGCGGCAAGACCCATACGCTCGAAGCCGTCACGGCCCATGCGGCGAAGGCCGGAGCCCTCGTCCTCAAGGCATACGGCACCTCGGCCGACCGGGCTCCGCTCGGCACACTGCGCCAGCTCCTGGACTCGCCCCGGCTGCCCAAGGCGACCGCCGACCATCTGCGCCGGGCACTCGACCACGGCGCACTCGACGCCGCGCCGCCCCGGGAAACCCCTGGTGGCGAACCCACCGGCGCGCACCCCACCCATGTCCAGGGCGCCCGGGAGTTCCGCGCCGCACTCCATGAACTCGCCTCCCGCGAACCGGTGGTGATCTGCGTCGACGAACTCCAGCTCGTCGACGCGGCGTCACTTCAGTACCTGCTGTACCTGGCGACCCGTTCGCGCTCCGCCAAACTCCTCATGGTGTTCGCACAGGCGACGGACAGCGAACGACAAGACGCCGTCTTCAATACCGAACTGCTGCGCCAGCCCAATTTCCAGCGGCTGCGGCTGGAGCGGCTGTCCTGGGATGAGACGGCACATCTGCTCACCACTCGTCTGGGACTTCCGGATTCCACCGATGTGGCCTACACCTGGTATGAGGTGAGCGGCGGTAATCCGTTGTTGCTACGCGCGGTGATAGACGATTACCGCACCGCGGGGGCGCCCCCACGGCGCAACCGCGCAGTGGAGCCCGTGGTGGGCGACATGTTTGTGCAGGCCGTGCTCACCTGCGTCTACCGCAGCGGGCGCACCGTCTCCCGGCTGGCCGAGGGCATCGCGGTGCTCGGGGCGTCCGCCTCCCTGGAACTCCTCGGCCGGCTGCTGCGCATCGGCCCCGCCGGAACCCGCCGCGGAGTCGCCGCGCTGGACGCGGCGGGCCTCGTCGACGGTCTCGCCTTCCGCCACCCGCATGTCGAGGCCGCGGTGCTGGAGGACATGGACCCCGAGGTCCGGCTGGACATGAACCGGCGCGCCGCCGTCCTGCTGCACCAGGGCGGCGGGGCGACCCTCGCCGTGGCCCGCCATCTGCTCGCCGCCCAGGCCGCCGACGAGCCCTGGGCGGTGCCGCTGCTGCGGGACGCCGCGCAGCAGGCGCTCGCCGAGGACGACGCCAAACTGGCGGTGGCCTGCCTGGAGCTGGCGTACGCGGCCTGCGCGGACGAGGAGTTGCGGGCCGGGATCAGGATCGGCACCGCCGGGATCATGTGGCGGCTCAACCCCTCGGCGTCCGAGCGGATGCTGGAGGAGCCGCTGGCCGCGCTGTGCGCCGACCGGCTGCCCGCCTCCCACATCGGGCGGCTGATCGAGCTGTTGCTCGCCCACGGCCGGATCGAGGAGGCGCGCGGCGCCATCGGCCGGCTCAATGCCGTCATGAGCAACGCGGGACCCACCTCGATGTCCCAGTTCCGGTTGACCGCCCGCTGGGCCCAGGAGTCCGGTGCGCAGGACCGGGCCCCCGGGACCACGGCGCGCCAGGGCGAGGACGGCGGCGCCTCCCGTACGCAGCTCAGATCCCGCAGACCCTCCGCGCTGTCGACGATCACGGCGGCGTTCAGCGGCTTCTTCGGGCGTGGGGGCAGCGAGGAGTCGCCGGTCGCCGCGGCGGAGAAGGTGCTCGATGTCTCGCCGCTCACCGACGCCACCTTCGAGCCCATCGTCAACTCGGTGAACGCGCTGGTGTACGCGGGCCGCCCGGACAAGGCGGCGCCGTGGTGCGACGCGCTGATGGAGGAGGCCGAGCGGCGCCGGGCGCCGGGCTGGCGGGCCATCTTCGCCTCGATCCGGGCCGAAATCGCCCTGCGGCAGGGCAATCTCGTGGAGTCGGCGGCCTATGCCACCACCGCCCTGGAGATCGTGCCAGGGCGCGACGGAAGCGTCTTCATCGGTGGCCCCCTGGCCAGCCAGATCCTGGCGTACACGGAGATGGGCAAGCACGAGGCGGCGGCGCGGCATCTGAGCCGCCCGGTTCCCGAGGCGCTGTTCAAGAGCATCTACGGACTGGGCTACACCCGCGCCCGCGGCCGCTATTACCTGGCCACCAACCGCATCAACGCGGCGCTCGGCGAATTCCTGATGGCCGGCCGGCTCGCCCAGCTGTGGGAGCTCGACCAGCCGGCGCTGCTGCCCTGGCGGTCGGACGCCGCCGAGGCATGGCTGGAGCTCGGCGACCGGGAGAAGGCCGCCAACCTGGTCTCCGAGCAGCTGGCCAGGAACGGCGCCGGGGACTCCCGGGTCCGCGGCGTCTCCCTGCGGTTACTGGCCGCGGCCGGCGACATCGAGAACCGGTCCCGGCTGCTCGGCCAGGCCGTCGAGGAGCTGCAGTGCTCCGGCGACCGCCTGGAGCTGGCCCGGGCGCTGGATGATCTGGGACGTACGCTGCGCGGATCCGGGGAGCTGGGGCGGGCCGACGCCATCATGGGCCGGGCCTGGCGGATGGCAAAGGAGTGCGGCGCCGAGGAGCTGTGCGCCCGGATCCGTCTCGACTCCGGTCTGGAGGCCCGCGATCCGCGGCCGGTGGTGCGGCCGGTGTCCGGACCGCTCGGGCCGAAGCCGGCGGTGCCGCCGTCCCTGGGCACCAAGCTCAGCGAATCCGAGGCCCGGGTGGCCGCCCTGGCGGTGGACGGTTATACGAACCGGGAAATAGCCGCCAGCCTGTTCATCACCATCAGCACGGTGGAACAGCATTTGACGCGGGTGTACCGCAAGCTGAATATCAGGAGCCGGCAGCAGCTGCCGACCGCGCTCCGGGCCCAGGTGGACGAAATCGCCTGAGCGATGACGAGGGCGATGTCCCGCGGAAGGGGTGGCCGCACTCGGCCACCCCTGTTCCATGCCCACCCCTGATTACCCCCCTATCGCCGCGGCAGACCTGGAGCGCGGGCTGACGGCGTTGATAGCTTCTGGCCACATGAAGGGCATAGTCCTCGCCGGAGGAAGCGGTACCCGACTGCATCCTTTGACACATGCGGTGTCGAAGCAGATCCTTCCCGTCTACAACAAACCGATGATCTATTACCCGCTGTCGGTGCTCATGCTCGGCGGCGTCAGGGAAATCCAGATCATCTCGACCCCGCTCCATGTGGAGCTGTTCCGCGCGCTTCTCGGCGACGGCGGTCGGCTGGGTCTTTCGATCGAGTACGCCGAGCAGCCCGAGGCCAATGGAATCGCCGAGGCATTCATCATCGGAGCCGAGTTCATCGGCGACGACCAGGTGACGCTGGTCCTCGGCGACAATATCTTCCACGGGCCCGGGTTTTCGAAGATGCTGCACCATGAGGCAAGCCATGTCGACGGCTGTGTGCTCTTCGGCTACGGAGTCAAGGACCCCGAGCGCTATGGCGTCGGGGAAATGGATGAGCAGGGTCGGCTGATCTCCCTCGAGGAGAAGCCGGCCGCCCCCAGATCCAATCTGGCGATCACCGGTCTGTATCTCTACGACAACGACGTCGTGGACATCGCCAAGAACGTACGGCCCTCCGGGCGCGGCGAACTGGAGATCACCGACGTCAACCGGGTCTATCTGGAACGCGGAAAGGCCAGACTGGTGGGGCTCGGCCGCGGATTCGCCTGGCTGGACACCGGAACCCATGACTCACTGCTCCAGGCGGGCCAGTATGTGCAGCTTCTGGAGCAGCGCCAGGGAGTGCGGATCGCCTGTCTCGAGGAGATAGCCTTCCGCATGGGGTTCATCGACGCCGCCGCCTGCTATGAGCTCGGTGCGGAGCTCAGCAAGACGGACTACGGACAATATCTGATGGATATCGCGGCCAATAACCGCTGAAGGGTTGTCTCCAGTGCGCATAGTTGTGACCGGCGGCGCGGGCTTCATCGGCTCCCACTTCGTCCGGCAGACCCTGACAGGGGCGTACGCGGCCTGGGCGGACGCCCAGGTCGTGGTGGTCGACAAGCTCACCTACGCGGGCAACGAGGCCAACCTGGCCGAGGTCGCCGACAGCCCCCGGCTGCGCTTCGTCCGCGGTGACATCTGCGACGGCGAGCTCGTCGGCGAGTTGCTGCGGGACACCGATCTGGTGGTCCACTTCGCCGCGGAATCGCATGTCGACCGCTCGATATCCGGCGCCGAGGAATTCGTGCGCACCAATGTCCTGGGCACCCACACCCTTCTCAACGCGGCCGCGAACGCGGAGGTCGGAAAGTTCGTCCACATCTCCACGGACGAGGTCTACGGCTCCATCGAAAGCGGCTCCTGGAGCGAGGAGGAACCACTCGAGCCCAACTCGCCGTATTCCGCCTCCAAGGCGTCCTCCGATCTGCTGGCCCGGGCCTTCCACCGCACCCATGGACTGCCCGTCTGTGTGACCCGCTGCTCCAACAACTACGGCCCGTACCAGCACCCCGAGAAGGTCATTCCGCTCTTCGTCACCAACCTCATGGACGGCAAGCCGGTGCCGCTCTACGGCGACGGCGGAAATATCCGGGACTGGCTGCACGTGGACGACCACTGCCGCGGTATCGCCCTGGTCGCCGAGAACGGCCGCCCGGGAGAGGTCTACAACATCGGCGGCGGCACCGAACTGACCAATCTGGAACTCACGGAACGGCTGCTCGAACTGCTCGGCGCCGACCGGTCCCTGATCGAGCGGGTACCCGACCGCAAGGGCCATGACCGCCGTTACTCGGTGGACATCGCGAAAATCTCCGCAGAACTCGGCTACCGCCCCGAGATGTCGTTCGAGAACGGCCTCGCGGAAACCGCCAAGTGGTACATGACACACCGCGGTTGGTGGGAACCGCTCAAGAAGATGTGACCACCCCTACGCCAAGGGTTAGGGGTGGATGCGGTTAGGGGTGGTTGAGTCGACTCCCGCCCCATAACGTCGACTTCCGGATCATGGTCAGTCCAGTCGCGTCGTAATCTCAACTGAGAGAAGAGTCTGAGGTCGTGATGTCGGAGAACTCCCTGGTGCGTGACGGGCACATCGCGGTCGTCGGTATGGCATGTCGCGTACCGGGCGCATCGACCCCGGATGAGTTCCGGCAGTTGCTGCGCAATGGAGAGAGCGCCATCACACAGATCCCGGCGGACCGGTATGCCGATGAGCTCCGGGACGCCGGTATTCGATTCGGTGGGTTCGTCGAAAGGGCGGCCGAGTTCGATCCGGAGTTCTTCGGGATTTCACCCCGAGAGGCACGGGCGATGGACCCCCAGCAGCGGCTCGCGCTGGAACTGTGCTGGGAGGCCCTGGAGAACGCCGGACTCGTCCCCGCACGACTCGAGGGCAGCCGTACCGGCGTCTTCATCGGCGCCATCGCCGACGACTACGCGGCCCTGGTCCACCGCGGCGAACCGGCCGCCATCACCCAGCACACCCTCACCGGGCTGAACCGCGGCATCATCGCCAACCGGGTCTCCTACGCCCTCGGGCTGCGCGGCCCGAGCGTGGTCGTGGACACCGGGCAGTCCTCGTCCCTGGCCGCCGTGCACCTGGCCTGCGAGAGCCTGCGGCGCGGCGAGACCGACACCGCCGTCGCGGGCGGCGTCCAACTGAACCTCGCCCCTGACGGCTTCATCGCCGCCTCCCGGTTCGGCGCCCTCTCCCCGGACGGCCGCTCCTTCACCTTCGACGCCCGCGCCAACGGCTATGTGCGCGGCGAGGGCGGCGGCCTCGTCGTACTCAAGCGGCTCCCGGACGCGCTGCGCGACGGCGACCCGGTGCTGTGCGTGATCCGCGGCTCCGACGCCAACAACGACGGCGGCGGCGACAGCCTCACCACCCCCGCGGCCCACGGGCAGGAGGCCATGCTGCGCGCCGCCTACGAGCGCGCCGGGGTCGACCCCGCCCGGGTCCAGTACGTCGAACTGCACGGCACCGGCACCAAGGTCGGCGACCCGGTCGAGGCCGCGGCGCTGGGCGCGGTCCTCGGCGCCGGCCGGGCGAGCGGCGCGCCGCTGCGGGTCGGCTCCGCCAAGACGAACGTGGGCCACCTCGAAGGCGCGGCCGGCATCACCGGCCTCATCAAGACGGTGCTCTCGCTCGCCCACCGCGAGCTGTTCCCGAGCCTCAACCACGAGACACCGAACCCCGCGATCCCCCTGGACACCCTGGGCCTCACGGTCCAGACCGCCCTCGACGCCTGGGCCCCGGAGGCGGACGCCCCACGGCTCGCGGGCGTCAGCTCGTTCGGCATGGGCGGCACCAATGTGCACATGGTGCTGGAGGAGGCACCCGCCGCCGACCCGGCCGCGGAACGCCCGACGGCCCTCGACACGGTGCCGTGGGTGCTCTCCGCCCGTGGTGAGGCGGCGCTGCGGGCGCAGGCGCGGCGGCTGCGGTCGTATGTGGCGGCGCGGCCGGAGCTGGATCCGGTGGACGTGGGCTACTCGCTGGCGCTGACCCGGTCCGCCTTCGGCCACCGGGCGGCGGTCGTCGGCCGCGACCGTGAGGAACTGCTGAACGGTCTTGAGCAGCTCGCCGCGGGTGTGGTCCCGGGCGCGGTGGCGGGCAGTGGCGGTACGGCGTTCCTGTTCACCGGTCAGGGTGCTCAACGTCCGGGCATGGGGCGGGAGTTGTACGCCGCGTTCCCGGTGTTCGCGGCGGTGTTCGACGCGGTGTGCGCGGAGCTGGACCGTCATCTGGATGGTTCGGTGCGGGAGGTGGTGTTCGGCGAGGACGCCGGGGCGCTGGATCGGACGGTGTTCACCCAGACCGGGCTGTTCGCTCTGGAGGTGGCGCTGTTCCGGCTGGTGGAGTCGTGGGGTCTGGCGCCGGACTTCCTGGTGGGGCATTCGGTGGGGGAGCTGGCGGCCGCCCATGTGGCGGGGGTGTTCTCGCTGGAGGACGCCTGTGCGCTGGTGGCGGCCCGGGGTCGGCTGATGCAGGCGCTGCCGGAGGGCGGTGCGATGGTGTCGCTCCAGGCGGCCGAGGCCGAGGTGGTGCCGCATCTCGAGGGCCACGAGGACCGGGTGAGCGTTGCGGCGGTCAATGGTCCGTCGGCGACCGTGATCTCCGGTGACGAGCCGGCGGTGCTCGCGGTCGCGGAGGCGGTGGGGGTCAAGAGCAAGCGGCTGAGCGTCTCCCATGCGTTCCACTCGCCGCTGATGGAGGGGATGCTGGCCGAGTTCGCCGAGGTGGCGGGCCGGATCGGCTACTCCGCACCGCGTCTTGCGATCGTCTCCAACGTCACGGGTGAGTTGGCGGGCGAGGAGGTGTGCTCGCCGGAGTACTGGGTGCGCCATGTGCGTCAGGCGGTGCGCTTCGGGGACGGCATACGGTTCCTCGAAGGGCAGGGTGTCACCCGCTTTGTGGAGCTCGGTCCGGCCGGTGTGCTCTCCGCCATGGGACGCGAGTGCGTCTCCGGTCCGGCCGCGTTCGTACCGCTGCTGCGCAAGGACCGCGAAGAGACCGGGGCGCTGCTGTCCGGGGTCGCGCAGGTGCACGCTCACGGTGGCGAGGTCGACTGGAAGGCGGTGTTCGCCGGGCGCGGTGCGCATCGGGTGGAGCTGCCCACCTACGCCTTCCAACGGCAGCGCTACTGGCTGGACACCGATCTCCCCGGCACCGAGGACGCCGCCACCGATGAACCCCTCTCCTGGCGTGAGGAGTTCGCGGCACTGACCGACGCCGCCGAGCGCGAGCGCGTGGCGCTGGAGCTGGTCCGTACGCACACCGCCTGGGTGCTGGGCTCCCCGGGACCCGACGCCGTCGACCCCGAGAAGATCTTCAAGGATCTCGGCTTCGACTCGCTGATGTCCGTCGAGCTGTGCAACCTCCTCAGCACCGCCACCGGAACACGGCTCGCCGGGACCGTCCTCTTCGACCACCCCACCCCGCTGGCCCTCTCCCACCACCTCCGGGACGTGGTGGTGGGCTCCCGGCCGGGCGTGGTCCCGCGCCCGGCCGCCACCCGGACCACCACGGGGGACGACGATCCGATCGCCATCGTGGCGATGAGCTGCCGCCTCCCCGGCGGGGTGCGCACCCCCGAACAGCTGTGGCGGCTGGTCAGCGAGGGCCGGGACGCCATCGCGGGCTTCCCCGGCAACCGGGGCTGGGACCTGGAGGGCCTCTACGACCCGGACCCGGCCCGCCACGGCACCAGCTATGTGCGCGAAGGCGGATTCCTCTACGAGGCCGACCAGTTCGACCCGGCCTTCTTCGGCATCAGCCCCCGCGAGGCCCAGGCGATGGACCCCCAGCAGCGGCTGCTGATGGAGACCGCGTGGGAGGCGTTCGAGCGCGCCGGGATCGACCCGACCACGCTCAAGGGCAGCGACGCGGGTGTCTTCGTCGGCGCCATGCCGCAGGACTACGGGCCGCGGATGGACGAGGCGTCGGAGGGGTTCGAGGGCTATCTGCTGACCGGCGGCACCACCAGCGTCGCGTCCGGCCGGATCGCCTACACCTGGGGTCTCGAGGGACCGGCGGTCACCGTCGACACGGCCTGCTCGTCCTCCCTGGTGGCCCTGCACATGGCCGTACGGTCGCTGCGCCAGGGCGAGTGCTCGCTGGCGCTGGCCGGCGGCGCCACCGTGATGTCCAGCCCCGGGATCTTCGTGGAGCTGAGCCGCCAGAAGGCGCTGTCGCCCGACGGCCGCTGCAAGGCGTTCTCGTCCGACGCGGACGGCACCGGCTGGGGCGAGGGCGTGGGCATGGTGCTGCTGGAGCGGCTGTCGGACGCGCGGCACAACGGCCACCAGGTGCTGGCGCTGGTCCGTGGCTCCGCCACCAACCAGGACGGCGCGAGCAACGGCCTCACCGCCCCGAGCGGACCGGCCCAGCAGCGGGTGATCCGGCAGGCACTGGCCGACGCGGGGCTCACCGCGGCCGATGTGGACGCGGTCGAGGCACATGGCACCGGCACCTCGCTCGGCGATCCCATCGAGGCGGGCGCACTGCTGGCCACGTACGGCCAGGACCGCGCCGAAGGCCGGCCGCTGTGGCTCGGCTCGCTGAAGTCCAACGTCGGCCACCCCCAGGCGGCGGCGGGCGTGGCCGGTGTCATCAAGATGGTGATGGCGCTGCGCCACGGCGTCCTGCCGCGGACCCTGCACGTACACGAGCCCTCGCCGCATGTCGACTGGTCGTCCGGGGCCGTGGAGCTGCTGACCGAGGCGAGGCCATGGCCGGAGCCGGAGACCGAGCGGCCGCGCCGCGCGGGCGTGTCGTCCTTCGGCATCAGCGGCACCAACGCACACGCCATCCTGGAGCAGGCCCCGGCCGAACCGGCCGCCGGTCACGACGAGCCGCGCCCGGCGGCCCCGGGGCTGCCCGTGCTGCCCTGGGTGCTGTCCGGGCGCACCGAACAGGCCCTGCGCACCCGGGCCGAGCAACTGCGGGATCACCTGGCCGACCACCCCGGCACCGACCTCGCGGTACTCGGCCACGCCCTCGCCACCACCCGCACGGCCTTCGGCCACCGGGCGGTGATCCTGGGCCGGGACCGGGAGCGGCTCCTGGACGGGCTCGGCGCGCTCGCGCAGGGCACCCCGGCGCCCCACGTGGTCCAGGGCGCGGCGGGCGGCCGGCGGAAGACCGTGTTCGTCTTCCCCGGGCAGGGCTCGCAGTGGATCGGGATGGCGCTCCCGCTGTGGGATGCCTCGCCCGTTTTCGCGGAGCGGCTGGAGGAGTGTGCCGACGCCCTGGAGCCGTTCCTGGACTGGTCGTTGCGCGATGTGCTGCGCGGTGAGCCGGGCGCCCCGTCGCTGTCCCGCATCGACGTGGTGCAGCCCGCGCTGTTCGCGGTGATGGTGTCGCTGGCGGCGCTGTGGCGCTCGTACGGCGTCGAACCGGCCGCGGTGGTCGGCCACTCGCAGGGCGAGATCGCCGCCGCGTACGTGGCCGGGGGGCTCTCGCTCCAGGACGCCGCCAAGGTGGTGGCCCGGCGCAGCCAGGCATGGGCCGAGCTGAGCGGCAAGGGCGGCATGCTCTCGGTGCTCGCGTCGGCCGGGACGGTCGCCGAGCGGCTGCGGCCGTGGAGCGAACGGCTCGGCATCGCCGCCGTCAACAGCCCCGCCACCGTGACCGTCTCGGGCGACCCGGAGGCACTGGACGCCTTCATGGCCGAGCTCGCCGCCGACGGGTTGAAGTCCCGCCGGGTGCCGGGCGTGGACACCGCCGGACACTCCCCGCAGGTCGACGGGTTGCGCGAGCGGCTGTTGCGCGAGGTGGCGGGGGTGCGGCCGCGCGCCTCGCGGATCGCGTACTACTCCACGGTGACCGGCGGGCCGCTGGACACCACGGAGCTGGACACCGACTACTGGTACCGGAACATGCGCGAGCCGGTGGACTTCGAACGGGCCACCCGGGCGCTGCTGGCCGACGGCCACACGGCCTTCATCGAATGCGCCCCGCATCCCATGCTCGCCATGTCGCTCCAGCAGACCATCGAGGACACGGGCGGAAACGCCGCCGTCGTCGGCACGCTGCGCCGGGACGAGGGCGACCCGGAGCGCTTCGCGGGCTCGTTCGCCGAGGCGTATGTGCAGGGGGTCGAACCGTCGTGGGACACCGTGTTCGGGGGCGCGCCGGGGCGCGGTGAGCGTGCCCCGGACCTGCCGACGTATCCGTTCCAGCGGCAGCGGTACTGGCTGGACAAGCCGGTCGCGGCGAGCGATGTGGCGGCGGCCGGACTCGACGCCGCCGGGCATCCGCTGCTCGGCGCGGCGGTCCCGCTGGCGGGTGCGGACGACCACCTGTTCACCGGCCGGATCTCCGCACAGGACCACCCCTGGCTGACCGAGCGCACCGGCCCCGACGCGGCCGTGCTCCCCGGCAGCGCCCTCGCCGAACTGGCGATCCGCGCGGGCGATCAGGTCGGCTGCGACCGGATCGAGGAACTGTCCCTGGACGCGCCGCTGGTGCTGCCCGAGAAGGGCGCCGCGGTGATCCAGGTGCGCGTCGGCGCCCCGGACGGCGGGGGCTCGCGCGCCCTCAGCGTCCACGCGCGCGCCGAGGGCGCCGACGCCGACGAGCCGTGGACGCGGTACGCCACGGCGGTCCTGGGCACCGGTGCCAAGGCCGCCGGCATCGGCCTCGCCGCGTGGCCACCGGCCGACGCCGTCCCGGTGGAGGTGGCGGGAGGCGCCGTCGCCGCCTGGCGCCTCGGTGAGGACCTCTACGTCGAGGTCGGGCTGACCGAGGCCGAGGAGGCCGACGCCGGGCGCTACGGACTGCACCCGGTGCTGCTGGAGTCGGCGCTCGACGCGGTGGAAACACCGGGCGACGGTGGCGGGTCGCGGCTGGCCGCCGCATGGAGCGGTGTCGCCCTGCACGCCACGGGCGCCACGGCGCTGCGGGTGCGGCTGACGCCGGCGGGTCCCGATACGTACGCGGTCGCCGCGGCCGACCTGAGCGGCGCCCCGGTGGCCTCGGTGGACCGGCTCGTGCTGCGCACGGTGGACACGCCCGAACCGATCGGCGGCCGCTCCGCCCTCCACCCGTCGCTGTTCCGCCTGGAGTGGCCCGCGGTGTCCGCCACGGACGCCACCGCGACCGCGACTCCGGCGAGCTGGGCGGTGCTCGGCGACGACCCGCTCGGGCTCTTCGCGCCCGTGGACGCGGTGCCCTACGACGAGACGGCGGATGCGCCGGACGCGGTCCTGGTGCCGTGCGTCGCCGAGGGCGACGGCGATGTGGCGGAGGCGGCCCACGCGGCCACTCACCGAGCGCTGGCGCTGATCCAGCGCTGGATCTCCGATGAGCGCCTCGCCTCCTCCCGGCTGGTGTGCGTCACCCGCGGCGCGGTCGCGGCCGCCCCCGGCGAAGAGGTCCCGGATGTGGCCCACGGCGCCGTATGGGGCCTGGTGCGCTCGGCCCAGTCGGAACACCCCGGCCGCTTCGTCCTCGTCGACCTCGACGCGGAGCCGGAGTCGGCGACCGCTCTCCCGGCCGCGATCGCCTCCGGCGAACCCCAGTGCGCGGTCCGCGAGGGCCTGGTGAGGGTGCCCCGGCTGGGGCGGGTGGCGAGGGGGACGGGTGCCGCCGAGGCCACCGCCACCGGAGCTGCTGGGGCCGCCACCAGGATTGCCCCGGCCACCGAGGCCACCGGCACCGGGCTTACCTGGGCCACCGCCACCGGAGCTGCCGGGGCCACTGGCCCCGGGGCTACCGGCCCCGGGGCTACCGGAACTGCAGAGCTCGCCGCCCCCCGGGCTGCCGGAGCTGCCGGGGCTGCCGCCGCCAAGGGGGCCGGTGCCACCGGCACTGCGGCCGCCGCCACCGGGGCCACCGGCACCAAGACCGCCGTGGCCACCGCCACCCGGGCTGCCGGGCCCGCCGACAGCCACCGACCGCTGGACCCCGAAGGCACCGTTCTCATCACCGGCGCCACCGGGACCCTCGGTGGGCTCGTCGCCCGCCATCTGGTCGGCGAGCACGGTATACGGCATCTGCTGCTGGTCAGTCGGCGTGGGCCCGCGGCCGACGGGATGGGCGAACTCCGCTCCGAACTCACCGAGCTGGGGGCCACCGTCACCGTCGCCGCCTGCGATACCGCCGACCGGGAAGCGCTCGCCGGGCTTCTCTGCGCGATACCCGCCGCGCATCCACTGACGGCCGTGATCCACGCGGCGGGTGTGCTCGACGACGGCGTCGTGGACGCGCTGAACCCCGAGCGGCTCGACCGGGTGCTGCGACCCAAGGTGGACGCCGCGTGGAATCTGCACGAGCTGACCGCGGACCACGACCTGGCCGCGTTCGTGCTCTACTCCTCCGTCGTCGCCACCATCGGCAACGGCGGACAGGCCAACTACGCCGCCGCCAACGCCTTCCTGGACTCCCTCGCCCAGCACCGCAGGGCTCGTGGCCTGGCCGCCCAGTCCCTCGCCTGGGGCCTGTGGGAGCAGCGCAGCGGCATGAGCGGGCATCTGGACGACGCCGATGTGCGGCGCATGGCGCGCTCCGGCATCCGTCCGCTGCCCAGCGCGGAGGGCATGGAACTCTTCGACGCCGCACGGGCGGCTGGTGATGCCACGCTCGTACCCGTCCGGCTCGACCTGGCCGATCTGCGCAAGCGCGCCGCGAGCGCCGCCGCCACCCCCGGCCAGGACGCCGTACCGGCCTATCTGCGCGGCCTGGTCCGGACACCGGTCCGCCGCGTCGTACGGGCCGGTGGCGGAGGCGGGGCCGCGGACACCGACGAGAGCTCGTTCGGGCGGCGGCTGGCCGCCCTGCCGGCGGCCGACCGGGACCCGTTCCTGCTGGACCTGGTGCGGGAGCACGCGGCGGGCGTGCTGGGGCTCGCCGCTCCGGACGACATCGAGGCCACCCGCGCCTTCCGGGAGGTCGGCTTCGACTCCCTGACCGCCGTGGAGTTGCGCAACCGGCTGGGCGCCACCACCGGGCTGCGGCTGCCGACCACCCTCCTCTTCGACTACCCGACCCCCGCCGTCCTGGTGGACCACTTGCGGCGCGAGGCACTGGGCGAGCGGGAGGAAGTGGCGGCCGTGGTGGCCGCCGTCCGTCCCGCCGACGACGATCCGATCGCCATCGTGGCCATGAGCTGCCGACTGCCCGGCGGGGTCCGCGGCCCCGAGGACCTGTGGGAGCTGGTGGCGGACGGCCGCGATGTGATCTCGACCTTCCCGACCGACCGCGGCTGGAACGTCGAGGAGCTCTACGACCCCAACCCCGATACGCCGGGCAGGAGTTACGCCAAGGAAGGCGGCTTCCTCTACGACGCCTACGACTTCGACCCCGAGTTCTTCGGGATCTCCCCGCGCGAGGCGCTGGCCATGGACCCGCAGCAGCGGCTGCTGCTGGAGACCTCCTGGGAGGCGCTGGAGCGCGCCGGGATCGACCCGCACTCCACGAAGGGCAGCACGGCGGGCGTGTTCATCGGCTCCACCGGCCAGGACTACGCCTCGCGGCTGGGCGAGATCCCCGAGGACATGGAGGGGTATCTGCTGACCGGCAAGGCCGCCAGCGTGGTCTCCGGACGCATCGCCTACTCCCTCGGCTGGGAGGGCCCGGCGCTCACCATCGACACCGCGTGCTCCTCCTCCCTGGTCGCCATCCACCAGGCGGCGCAGGCGCTGCGCCAGGGCGAATGCTCGATGGCGCTGGCGGGCGGCACGACGATGATGTCGACGCCGAGCCTGTTCATCGAGTTCAGCAGGCAGCGCGGGCTCGCCCCCGACGGCAGGTCGAAGGCGTTCTCCTCCGACACCGACGGCACCAGCTGGGGCGAGGGCGTCAGCATGGTGCTCCTGGAGCGACTGTCCGACGCCCGGGCCAACGGCCACGAGGTGCTGGCGCTGGTGCGCGGCTCGGCCGTCAATCAGGACGGCGCCAGCAACGGCCTCACCGCCCCCAACGGCCCCTCCCAGCAGCGGGTGATCCGGCAGGCGCTGGCGAACGCCGGGCTGTCGGCCGCGGAGGTGGACGCCGTCGAGGCCCACGGCACCGGCACCACGCTCGGCGACCCGATCGAGGCCCAGGCCATCCTGGCCACCTACGGCCAGGGCCGGGAGGCCGACCGGCCGCTGAGGCTGGGCGCGTTGAAGTCCAACATCGGCCACACCCAGGGCGCGGCCGGCGGCGCCGGTGTCATCAAGATGGTCATGGCGATGCGCCACGGCCTGCTGCCCAGGACGCTCCACGTCAAGGAGCCCACCCCGCATGTGGACTGGACGGCCGGGGCGGTCGAGCTGCTGACCGAGGCCAGGGAGTGGCCCGCGGGCGAGCGGGTGCGGCGCGCCGGGGTGTCCGCCTTCGGCATCAGCGGCACCAACGCCCACCTCATCCTGGAGGAGCCGCCCGCCGACCCGGCCGCCGACCCGGCCACCGAACCTGAGCCGGAGTCGGAACCGTCGGTGCGCACCGATGTGGTGCCGTGGACGGTGTCCGGCCGTACCGAGGGCGCGTTGCGCGCCCAGGCGGAGCGGCTGCGGTCGTATCTGGCGGCGCGGCCGGAGCTGGATCCGGTGGACGTGGGCTACTCGCTGGCGCTGACCCGCTCCGCCTTCGGCCACCGCGCGGCGATCGTCGGCCGCGACCAGAAGGAGCTGCTGAGCGGACTGGAGCAACTCGCCACGGGCGTCACCCCGGGCACGGTGGCCGACGACGAGGGCAGGACGGCGTTCCTCTTCACCGGTCAGGGCGCCCAACGGCTTGGCATGGGGCGGGAGTTGTGCGCCGCGTTCCCGGTGTTCGCGGCGGTGTTCGACGAGGTGTGCGCGGAGCTGGACCGTCATCTGGATGGTTCGGTGCGGGAGGTGGTGTTCGGCGAGGACGCCGGGGCGCTGGATCGGACGGTGTTCACCCAGACCGGGCTGTTCGCTCTGGAGGTGGCGCTGTTCCGGCTGGTGGAGTCGTGGGGTCTGGCGCCGGACTTCCTGGTGGGGCATTCGGTGGGGGAGCTGGCGGCCGCCCATGTGGCGGGGGTGTTCTCGCTGGAGGACGCCGCCGCTCTCGTCGCGGCCCGTGGTCGGCTGATGCAGGCCCTGCCCGAGGGCGGTGCGATGGTGTCGCTGAAGGCCGCCGAGGCCGACGTGACACCGCATCTGGCCGGTTATGAGGACCGGGTGAGCGTGGCCGCGGTCAATGGCCCGTCGGCGACCGTCATCTCCGGTGAGGAGCCGGCGGTGCTCGCGGTGGCGGACGCGATGGGGGTCAAGAGCAAACGGCTGAGCGTCTCCCATGCGTTCCACTCGCCGCTGATGGAGGGGATGCTGGCCGAGTTCGCCGAGGTGGCGGGCCGGATCACCTACGCAATGCCGCGCATCGCGATCGTCTCGAACCTCACGGGCGAGTTGGCGGGCGAGGAAGTGTGCTCGCCGGAGTACTGGGTGCGCCATGTGCGTCAGGCGGTCCGCTTTGGGGACGGCATACGGTTCCTCCAAACCCAGGGCGTCACCCGCTATGTGGAGTTGGGCCCCGCCGGTGTGCTTGCCGCCATGGGCCAGGAATGCGTCTCCGGTCCGGCCGCGTTCGTACCGCTGCTGCGCAAGGACCGCGACGAGACCGGGGCACTGCTCTCCGGGGTCGCGCAGGTGCACGCTCACGGTGGCGAGGTCGACTGGAAGGCGGTGTTCGCCGGGCGCGGTGCGCATCGGGTGGAGCTGCCCACGTACGCCTTCCAGCGGCAGCGCTACTGGTTCGACCCCGCTACGCCGGGAACGCCGACCGTCAATGCCGGCACGGACGCGTCCTCCGTGGAGGCCCGCTTCTGGGAGGCGGTCGAGCGCGAGGACCTGGAGGCGCTGACCACCACCCTGGAGATCGACCAGCAGGCGCGGCTCGGCGAACTGCTGCCCGCGCTCTCCTCCTGGCGCCGGGGTCAGAGCGACCGCGCCACCGTGGACTCCTGGCGCTACCGGATCACCTGGTCCCCGGTGGCCGTCGAGGAGCGTACGGCGCCGCTGTCCGGCACCTGGTGGGTGGCCGTGCCGGAGGGCCGGGCGGACGGCGCGCAGATCGCCGCCGTGGCGGCCTCCCTCGACCGGCGCGGGGCGCGCGTCGTGCCCCTCACCGTGGCCACGACCGGCCGTGACGCGCTCGCCGCGCGGCTGCGCCACGAGGCGGACACCGGTGGCACACCGGCCGGTGTGCTCTCGCTGCTCGCCCTCGACGACGGCCCGCACCCCGAACACACCGCGCTCACCACCGGTCTGGCCCTCAACGTCGGGCTGATCCAGGCGCTGGGCGACGCGGGCATCGCCGCCCCGCTGTGGCTCGCCACCACCGGCGCCGTGTCGGTGAGCGGATCCGATCCGCTCGACAGCCCCGCACAGTCCGCCACCTGGGGCCTCGGCCGGGTCGTGGCCCTGGAGCACCCCCAGCGGTGGGGCGGCCTGATCGACCTCCCCGGGGACCTCGACGAGCGGACGGCGGACCGGCTGTGCGCCGCGCTCTCCGGCATCGCCGGCGACAGCGGCCCGGAGGACCAACTCGCCCTCCGCGACGCCGGGGTGTTCGTCCGGCGGCTGGTCCGGGCGCCGCTGCGCACACCGGGCCGGGAGAGCTGGAAGCCGCATGGCACCGTGCTGATCACCGGGGGCACCGGTGGGCTCGGTGCCCAGGTCGCCCGCTGGCTGGCCCGCTCCGGCGCCGAACACCTCGTGCTCACCAGCCGCCGTGGCATCGCGGCGCCCGGCGCCGCCGAACTGCGCGACGAGCTGATCGCGCTGAGCGAGGGCGGTGTCCGGGTGACGGTGGCGGCGTGCGACGTCCGCGACCGCGACGAGGTGGCGGCGCTGCTGCGCCGGATCACCACCGGGGGCGACCCGGTGCACGCCGTCTTCCACGCGGCGGGCGTCGTGGAGTTCTCCCAGCTCACCGACAGTACGGTGGCCGATTTCGCGGAGATGGCCGACGGCAAGGTGCTGGGCGCCGCCCATCTGGACGCGTTGCTGGACCAGGACCACCTCGAGGCGTTCGTGCTCTTCTCGTCCATCGCCGCCACCTGGGGGAGCGGCGGACAGAGCGCCTACGCGGCCGCCAACGCCTACCTGGACGCCCTCGCCGAGCACCGCGAGGCACGCGGCCTCCCCGCCACCTCGGTGGCCTGGGGACCCTGGGCCGACCACGGCATGATCGAGCACGGTGAGGTGGCGGAGCACCTCAGCCGCCGTGGACTGCCCGCGATGGCACCGGAGTTGGCCGTGGCGGCGCTGAGCGAGGCGCTGCACACCGGCGAGACCTCCCTCGTCCTCGCCGATGTGCGCTGGGACCGCTTCGTCCCCGGCTTCACCGCCGCCCGCCGCCGGCCGCTGATCGGCGGGCTGCCGGAGGTGCGCGACGCCCTCGCCACCACCGCGGCTCCCGACACCACCGGGCCGGACGACGTGGCGGACACCTTCCTGGCGAGCCTCGCGGGTCTGACGGGCGAGGACCTGGACCGCGCCCTGCGGGACCTGGTGCACGCCCAGGCGGCGGCCGTGCTCGGCCACTCCTCGTCCGACGCGGTCGCCGGCGGCCGCCCGTTCAAGGAGCTGGGCTTCGACTCGCTCACCGCCGTGGAACTGCGCAACCGGCTGGCCGCGGTCACCGGACTCGACCTGCCCGCCACCCTCGTCTTCGACTATCCGGCGCCCGCGCCACTGGCCGAGTACCTCCGCGGCGAGCTGCCGTCGGCCCGCCCGGCGGACGCGCGCACCCTCTTCGACGACCTGGACCGGTGGGAGTCCGCGCTGCCGGAGCTGATGGCCGACGACGGGGCGCGGGAGCGGCTGACGGGGCGTCTGAACGACCTCATGGCGAAGTTGGGCGGCACGCCCGGGGAACACACCGGCGGGCCGTCCCCCGACACCGGCCTCCTCTCCGCTACCGCCGACGAGGTCTTCGACTTCATCGACAACGAATTCGGGGCTTCCTGATGGCGAACGAGAACGAAGAGAAACTCCTCACCTACCTCAAGCGGGTCTCCTCCGACCTCAAGCAGGCCCGTGACCGGCTGGAGCGGATCGAGGCCGACGAGCGGGAGCCGATCGCCATCGTCTCGATGGGCTGCCGCTTCCCCGGCGGTGTCCGCTCGCCGGAGGACCTGTGGCGGCTGGTGGCCGAGGGCCGCGACGCGATCTCGGAGTTCCCCGCCAACCGGGGCTGGGACGTCGATGGGCTCTACGACCCCGACCCGGGCCGGTCCGGCACCTGCAACACCCGCGAAGGCGGCTTCGTCCACGACGCCGACCAGTTCGACCCGGGCTTCTTCGGCATCTCCCCGCGCGAGGCGCTGGCCATGGACCCGCAGCAGCGGCTGCTGCTGGAGGTGTCCTGGGAGGCGATCGAGCGCGCGGGCATCGATCCGCTCTCGCTGAAGGGCACCAGGGCCGGGGTGTATGTGGGGCTCGCCTCGTTCCAGTACGGCGGGGACCCGCAGTACGCCCCGCAAAGCGTCGAGGGCCATCTGCTGATCGGCAACGTCTCCAGCGTGGCCTCCGGCCGGATCTCCTACACCCTCGGCCTCGAGGGACCGGCCATCACCCTGGACACCGCGTGCTCCTCGTCGCTGGTGACCATGCATCTGGCGGCCCAGGCGCTGCGTCGCGGCGAATGCTCGCTGGCGCTGGCCGGAGGGGTGGCGGTCATGGCCACCCCCGGTGTCTTCGTCGAGTTCAGTCACCAGCGCGGGCTGGCCGCCAACGGCCGTTGCAAGTCCTTCGCCGCGGGCGCCGACGGCACCGGCTGGGGCGAGGGCGCGGGCATGGTGCTGCTGGAGCGGCTGTCCGACGCCCGTCGCAACGGCCACCCGGTTCTCGCCGTGCTGCGCTCCAGCGCCATGAACCAGGACGGCGCCAGCAACGGCCTCGCCGCGCCCAACGGCCCGGCCCAGCGCCGGGTCATCGAGGCGGCGCTGACCGCCGCCGGGCTCACGGTGGACGACGTCGACGCCGTCGAGGCCCATGGCACGGGCACCGCGCTCGGCGATCCCATCGAGGCGGGCGCGCTGCTCGCCACGTACGGCAAGGGCCGCACCTCCGGCCATCCGCTGTGGCTCGGCTCGCTCAAGTCCAACATCGGCCACACCCAGGCGGCGGCCGGGGTCGGCGGGGTCATCAAGACGGTGATGGCGCTGCGCCACGGCACGCTGCCGAGGACACTCCACGTCGAGCAGGCGTCCCCGGCCGTCAACTGGTCCTCCGGAGCCGTCGAGTTGCTGACCGAGGCCCGGGAGTGGCCCGAGCGTGGCCGTCCGCGCCGAGCCGGGGTGTCCGCGTTCGGCGTCAGCGGCACCAACGCCCATGTCATCCTCGAACAGGCCCCGGCTGAGGGGGAGGACGACGAAGAAGGCGCCCCGGCCCTCGACGGGACCGCGCTCGGCGGCTCCGCCGTCCCCTGGGTGCTCTCGGGCAGGAGCGAAGCGGCCCTGCGGGCACAGGCCGAGCGGCTGCTGACCCATCTGAACGAGCGCCCCGAGGTGTCCCCGGCCGATGTCGGCCACTCGCTCGCCACCGGACGGCCGGCCTTCGAATACCGCGCCGCGGTGGTGGGCGCGGACCGCTCCCAACTGCTGGGCCACCTCGAGGCGTTGGCCTCCGGTGGGGTGCCCGTGGGCGTGGTACGCGGCGAGGGCGCGGCGGTGCCGGAGGCCCGTCCGGTGTTCGTGTTTCCGGGGCAGGGGTCGCAGTGGGTGGGGATGGCGGTGGAGTTGCTGGATAGCTCGCCGGTGTTCGCGGGGCGGATCGCGGAGTGCGAAGTGGCGCTGTCGGGGTTCGTGGACTGGTCGTTGACCGGTGTCTTGCGGGGTGAGGGGCCGGGGTTGGAGCGGGTGGATGTGGTGCAGCCGGCGTTGTGGGCGGTGATGGTGTCGTTGGCGGAGGTGTGGCGGGCGTGCGGTGTGGCTCCCGCCGCCGTGGTGGGGCATTCGCAGGGGGAGATCGCGGCGGCGGTGGTGGCGGGTGCGCTGTCCCTGGAGGACGGGGCGCGGGTCGTCGCGCTGCGCTCGCAGGCCATCGCCCGTGGACTGGCCGGACACGGCGGCATGATGTCCGTGTCGCTCCCGGTCGAGGAGGTGCGGGAGCGGATCGCCGCCTGGGATGGCCGTATCTCCGTGGCGGCCGTCAACGGCCCCGGCGCGGTGGTGGTCTCCGGCGAACCGGAGGCGCTGCGCGAGCTGCTGGCCCAATGCGAGGCCGAGGATGTCCGGGCGAAGCTGATCCCGGTGGACTACGCCTCGCACTCCGCGCAGGTGGAGAAGATCCACGACGAGCTGCTGCGGATCCTCGCCCCCATCCGCCCGCGCACCTCGCGGATCGTCTTCCACTCCACCGTCACCGGTGAACCCCTGGACACCGCTGGGCTCGACGCCGCCTACTGGGCGCGCAATCTGCGGGAGACCGTACGGCTCGAAGCGGCCACCCGGGCGCTGCTCACCAGCGGCCACCGGCTGTTCGTGGAGGTGAGCCCGCACCCCGTGCTGGCCGCCGCCATCGAGGCCACCGTCGAGGCCGCCGAGGGCTCGGCCGCCGTCATCGGCACCCTGCGCCGCGAGGAGGGCGGCCCCGAGCGGATGCTGCTCTCGCTCGCCCAGGGCTACGTCCACGGCGCGGAGGTGGACTGGCGGGGGCTGTTCGCGGGGAGGGGAGCGAGGCGCGTCGACCTTCCCACGTACGCGTTCCAGCGCGCCCGCTACTGGGTCGAGCCTCCGACCGGGCCCGTCGCCGAGGCGGCCACCGGCCCGGCGGAGGCGGAGTTCTGGACCGCGGTCGAGAAGGCCGACCTGGACGCGCTGACGGCGACACTGGGCGCGGACGCCGACGCACCGCTCAGCGAGGTGCTTCCGCTGCTCTCGTCGTGGCGGTCCCGGCTGAGCGACCAGGCGGTGCTCGACGCCTGGCGCTACCGCATCGGCTGGCAACCGCTCGACGGGCAACGGCCCCCCATGCTCCCGGGCCGCCTGCTGGTGGCGGTGCCCGCCGAGACTCGGGCCACCGATACCGAGGGCGCCGACGCCGACGCCGGGGCC
>NZ_JAAAYH010000113.1:0-22815 GCF_018035285.1 Streptomyces sp. MK37H
GGAACGGCGAGGAAATGGCCGGGGACCACCCGTGGAACTCTTCGCTCAGTACTGCCCTTTGGGTGTACGGCCGCCCGATACTCACTGGCGTCGATCCTGCGTATCCGGCACCGGGCCGGGACGAGAGCCGGGAGGCCCCATGGACCGCCGTACACGCCGTGCCTTTGTCGTCACCCTCGGAGCCGCTCTGGCGGGCGGCGCGGCCGCGCCCGCGTTCGCGGGCACGTCCGCCTCGTTCGGCAACACCGCCGTCGCGACGGACAACTCGAAGGACGGCACGAGGGACCGCGCCAAGGGCAAGCGGCCGCTGGCCAGAGCCCACGCCCACAACGACTACGAGCACCCGCGTCCGCTCCTCGACGCGCTCTCCCACGGCTTCGGCAGCGTGGAGGCCGACATCTGGCTGGTCGACGGCCGGCTGCTGGTCGCGCACGACGCCACGGACCTCGACCCCACCCGCACCCTGGAGTCGCTCTACCTCGACCCGCTGGCCCGGCGGGTGAAGGCCAACGGCGGCCGGGTCTACCGCGGTTACGACCTGTCGCTGCAACTGCTGATCGACCTCAAGACCGCCGGAGAGCCGACCTACCTGGAGCTGGCCAAGCGGCTGCACCGCTACGGCCACCTGTTCAGCGCCGCCTACGGCGGGGTCGGCGGCCGGGTGCGCCGCGGCGCGGTGACGGCCGTCATCTCCGGCGACCGCGGTGCCCGGGCCCCCATGGAGGCCGAGAAGGTACGCCACGCCTTCTACGACGGACGGCTGGAGGACCTCGGCTCGGGCGTGCCCGCCTCCTTCATCCCGCTGATCAGCGCCGACTGGACCAAGACCTTCACCTGGACGGGAGCCGGTCCGATACCGGCGGCGGAGCGCGAGACGCTGCGCCGCCTCGTCGCCTCCGCGCACGACGCCCGGCAGACTGTGCGCTTCTGGGCCACCCCGGACGTGGCAGGACCGGAGCGCGACGCCCTGTGGCGTGAGCTCCTGGCCGCCGACGTGGACTACCTCAACACCGACGACCTGGCGGGCCTGGAGGCGTTCCTGCGCGCGGCCCGCTGACGCCTCGTGGGGCGGCGGCCGGGGAGAAAATCACTCGCGTGCCGCCGCCCGCACGGCCATGCTGGCCCTCATGCTCATCAGGACCGCCACCGCCGAGGACTGGCCCGCCATCTGGGCCTTCCTGCGCCGCATCGTCGCCGCGGGGGAGACCTACACCTACCCCCGCGACCTGGACGAGGACCGGGCCCGCGAGATCTGGATGCTGGAGCCCCCGAGCCGTACCGTCGTCGCCACCGACCCCGACGGCACGGTCCTCGGCTCGGCCAAGATGAACCCCAACCACATGGGGCCCGCCGCGCATATCGCGGGGGCCAGTTTCATGGTCGCCCCCGAGCACGGCGGACGCGGTGTGGGCCGGGCCCTGGGCGAGTATGTCCTTGAGTGGGCGCGCGCCGAAGGCTACGAGGCGATGCAGTTCAACGCCGTGGTGGAGAGCAACACCCGGGCGGTGGCGCTGTGGCGCTCACTCGGCTTCGAGGTCATCGGCACCGTCCCCAAGGCGTTCGCCCACCCCACGAACGGCTATGTGGGGCTGCACATCATGCATCGCTTCCTCTGATCCCGGCCGGCTCATCGGCCCCGGCCGGGTCCCTGAACCCGGCCGGATCGTCGAGGACCGCCTGCACCACCGAGCTGGCCGCGCCCAGCAGCGGGCCGTCCGGGCCGAGCCGGGAGACGGTCACCGCCCCGCTGCCCGGACGGGCCGGGTCGGTGAGCCGCTGGCCCAGCTCCCGCTCCAGGGCGGGCAGCAGCCAGGGCGCCAGCGGCGTCAGCGCGCCGCCGAGCACCACTTTCTCCGGGTCCAGGAGGTTCACCGCGCCCGCGAGGGCGATCCCGAGCGCCGCGCCCGCGCCGCGCAGCGCGCGCCGCGCCCGCTGGTCGCCGCTGGCCGCCCGCACGGCCAGCACGGCGATACGGCCGCCGGGGCCCGGATGCTGGGCCGTGGCCTCTTCCGGGGACAGACCGCTCGCCCGCAGCACCGCCTCCTCGCCCGCGTACTGCTCCAGACAGCCGCGCCCGCCGCAGGCGCACTCGGGCCCCTCGGGACGCACCGGCACATGACCCAGCTCGCCCGCGAAGCCGTGGGTGCCGCGCAGCAGTT
The DNA here is from genome assembly GCF_018035285.1 of Streptomyces sp. MK37H. Lineage (NCBI taxonomy): Bacteria > Bacillati > Actinomycetota > Actinomycetes > Kitasatosporales > Streptomycetaceae > Streptomyces > Streptomyces sp. MK37H. The sequence continues at coordinate 2,160 of NZ_JAAAYH010000113.1, forward strand.
GCCCGTCGAGCACGACCGCGGCGCCGATGCCGATCTCGGCCGAGACATGGACGAAGTCCCGGGGCGCCGGGTCCTGGCCGCCCCGCCACAGCTCGGCGAGCGCACCCAGATTCGCCTCGTTGTCCACGGTCACCGGCAGACCGGGCAGCGCCGCGCGCAGCTCGGGGCCGATGTCCACCCCCTCCCAGCCCAGGTTGGGGGCGCGGACGACCAGCGACGAGTCCCGTGCCACCAGGCCGGGCACCGCCACCGCGAGCCCCACCGGCCGCAGCCCGCCCAGCTCCGCCTCCGCCGCGACCTGCCGGACCAGGCCGGCGAGCTGGGTGAGCACCGGGGCCGGTGAGCGGTCGCGGTTCGCCGAGGCGAGCTCCGTACGGGCCCGTATCCGCCCGGCGAGGTCCACCGCGCACACCGCGAGGTGGTCCACCCCGATCTCCGCGCCCAGCCCGGCCGGACCGCGCTCGTTGAGCTGGAGGGCGCTGCCGGGGCGGCCGACCGTGCCGGGCCGGGAGGGGCCCAGCTCGACCAGCAGCCCGTCCCGGATCAGCTCGTCGACGAGCGTGGAGACGGCGGCCCGGGTGAGCCCCACCCGCGCCGCCACCGCGGCACGGGACAGCGGGCCGTGGGCGGCCACGGCGTGCAGCACGAGGGAGAGATTGCGCCGGCGCATCGCCTGCTGGGTGTTGGGCAGTGGCGCTGCCACCTGAATCCGTCTCCTCTCGGCCGATCCGCTCATTGTGCCGGGCCGGTACGACAACCGGGGCGCCCGGCCGCCGTCGTACGGCGTTCATGCGTGACGCGGCGCGCTCACGCGTGGCGCAGCAGGCCGTCCGCGTCCGCCAGCACCCGGGAGAGCCGCTCCAGCGCCGCCTCGTCACGGGGCACCGGACCGTAGGACGGCCCCTCGGCGGTCGACCAGCGCCGCGCCACCGCCGCCGGGTCCTCGCCCAGCACCAGCCCCGCGGCCTGCGCGGCGGCCCCGAGGGCGACCAGCTCCTCGGCCCGGGGCACCTGGACCGGGCGTCCGCTCAGCCGCCGGACCGTCTCCCGCCACGCGGTGCCCTTGGCGCCGCCGCCGATGAGCAGCAGCGGGGCGTCGGGCGCCGCGTCCGCGTCCAGCACCTGGTCCAGCGCGGTGAGCAGGGCGAAGACGGCCCCGTCGTAGGCGGCCTGGAGCACCTGCCCCGGTGTGGTGTCGTGGCGCAGACCGTGCAGCAGCCCCGAGGCGTGCGGCAGATGGGGAGTGCGCTCGCCGTCGAGGAACGGCAGCAGCACCGCCGAACCGCCCGGCTCCACCGCCTCCCGGTCGCGGCCCAGCAGCGCCGCGATCCGGTCGACCGCGAGGGTGCAGTTGAGCGTGCACGCCAGCGGCAGCCAGGCGTCACGCGTGTCGGCGAACCCCGCGACCACCCCGGTGGGGTCGGCGGGCCGGTGGGCCGAGACCGCGTAGACGGTGCCGGAGGTGCCCAGGCTCAGCACCGGCTGCCCCGGGCGCAGACCGAGCCCCAGGGCGGCCGCCATGTTGTCGCCCGTGCCGGTGGCCACCAGGGCGCCGGTGGGCAGCGACAGATCGGGCAGCTCCCGTACGGTCCCGGCGGCCTCGCCGTGGCGCAGCACACGCGGCAGCAGCTCGGGGGCGAGCCCGACCCGGTCCAGGATCTCCTCGTCGTAGGACTCGGTGCCCGAGGCCCACCAGCCGGTGCCCGAGGCGTCGCCGCGGTCGGTGGTGCCGTAGCCGGTGAGCCGCTCGGTGAGGTAGTCGTGGGGGAGCCGGACGGCCGCGGTGGCGCGGGCCGCATCCGGCTCGTTCTCCATGAGCCAGGCCCACTTGGTGACCGTGAAGGCGGGCGCGGGCACGCTGCCGATCCGCTCCGCCCATGCCTTGGGGCCGCCCAGCTCCTCGATGAGCCGGTCGCGCTGCGGCGCGGAGCGCACATCGTTCCACAGCAGGGCGGGCCGCACCGAGCGGCCCGAGGCGTCCAGTGTGACCAGGCCGTGCTGCTGGCCGCCCACGGAGACGGCGGCCGCCTCCCGGGCGGGGGTCCCGCACTGGCGCAGCGCCTCGGTGAGCGCCTCCCACCACTGCTCGGGGACGGACTCCTTACCGGTGCCGTGGCTGCCGCCGCCGACGGTGTGCGGGGCCTGTCCTCGGGCGACGACCGCACCGGTCGCGGAGTCGACGACGAGCGCCTTGGTCGACTGCGTGGAGCTGTCCACGCCGACGACGAGCGGTCCTTGCGGCACGGGCACGGCTGCTGCTGCCATCTCGCGCTCTCCCTTGCGTTCATGGGTCGTGCGGTGTGCGGGCTGTACGGGGCTTCCCCGGAATGCTCGCGCATACTAATTTGTAAAGCGCCATGACGAAATAGGCGAGGGAGCCGCGATGAGCTACAACCCCACCCCCGAGGACCGGTTCACCTTCGGACTGTGGACGGTCGGCTGGCAGGGCCGGGACCCGTTCGGGGACGCCACCCGCCCGGCACTCGACCCCGTGGAGTCCGTGACCCGGCTCGCCGAACTCGGCGCCTACGGCGTCACCTTCCACGACGACGACCTCATCCCCTTCGGGGCCTCCGAGACCGAGCGCGAATCGCATATCAAGCGCTTCCGGCAGGCCCTGGACGCCACCGGGATGACCGTGCCCATGGCGACCACCAACCTCTTCACCCATCCGGTCTTCAAGGACGGCGCATTCACCGCCAACGACCGCGATGTGCGCCGCTACGCGCTGCGCAAGACCATGCGCAACATCGACCTCGCCGTCGAGCTGGGCGCGACGACCTATGTGGCCTGGGGCGGCCGCGAGGGCGCCGAGTCCGGCGGCGCCAAGGACGTGCGCGCCGCCCTCGACCGGATGAAGGAGGCGTTCGACCTGCTCGGCGCGTATGTCACCGAGCAGGGCTACGATCTGCGCTTCGCCATCGAGCCCAAGCCCAACGAGCCGCGCGGCGACATCCTGCTGCCGACCGTCGGCCACGCCCTGGCCTTCATCGAGCGGCTGGAGCGGCCCGAGCTGTACGGGGTCAACCCGGAGGTCGGCCACGAGCAGATGGCCGGGCTGAACTTCCCGCACGGCATCGCGCAGGCGCTGTGGGCGGGCAAGCTCTTCCACATTGACCTCAACGGCCAGAACGGCATCAAGTACGACCAGGACCTGCGGTTCGGCGCGGGCGATCTGCGGGCCGCCTTCTGGCTGGTCGACCTGCTGGAGACCGGTGGCTACGAGGGCCCGCGCCACTTCGACTTCAAGCCCCCGCGCACCGAGGACATCTCGGGCGTCTGGGCCTCGGCGGCGGGCTGCATGCGCAACTACCTCATCCTCAAGGAGCGCGCGGCCGCCTTCCGCGCCGACCCCGAGGTCCAGGAGGCGCTGCGCGCCTCGCGCCTGGACCAGCTGGGCCTGCCGACCCTCGACGAGGGCGAGACCCCGGCGGCGCTGCTCGCGGACCGCACCGCCTTCGAGGACTTCGACGTCGAGGCGGCCGCCGAGCGCGGTATGGCCTTCGAGCGCCTCGACCAGCTGGCCATGGACCATCTGCTGGCCGCGCGCGGCTGACCGTGTCCGGCCGGCCGTGTCCGGCCGCCGGTCCCGCCCCCCGACGGGACCGGCGGCCGGGGCTCCCACCGGCTCAGGACTCCGGCAGCCGACCGCTCAGGACGACGGCTGCCAGCCGCCGAGCCAGTCGGCGATCTCGTAATCCGCGGCCTGGGCGTCGGTCAGCTGCGGACGGTCCGTGCTCGCCGCACCGGAACCGGCGCCGGTGTTCTTGTACTCCGCGAAGCGGTCGTCCTTCCAGGAGAAGCCGCTCATGTCCGTCCACGGTGTGGTCTTGATCGCCGCTGACAGATCCGTATTGCGAACGATCGCCTGCGGATCGAGACTGGCGTCGCCGCCCGCGTGCCAGGGACGGCCGAGATAGAACGACCGGCTGCTGACATCTCCGGTGATGTTGCTGTTCATGAACAGGAAGCCCTTCTTCCCGGCCGCTGTCGAGGGCGCCGCGACATAGCCGCCGGAGCTGCCGTCGTAGCGCTTGACGAGCCGGATCGCCGACTTGTTGATCACGGCGGAGGCCCGGCCGAAGACGAAGTCGACATTCCCCTGGATCCAGGCGTTGTTGACATACACCCGGCCGGCCTTGTCCTTGCTCGCCGAGTCCAGCAGCAGGGTGTCCTGGTCCCCGAGCGCGCCGATGTTGTCCAGGACGATCCGGTCGCCCGCGGTGCGCAGCGCGACCGCCTGCTTGTCGGTGATGCTGGTGTTGCCCTCGTTGAAGTCGTTCACGAACTGCAGATTGCGGGCCTGGAAGTCATCGGCCTCGACGGCCACGGTCGCACTGCCGCTGGTGCCGTAGGTGCCTCCGCCGGGCTTGGGGGTGCCGGAGGCGTTGTTGTAGACGATCGTCACGTCGTTCTTGCTGCTCGTGGTCCCCACCAGCCGGATGTGCGGCTTGTTGGCGGGGATCTTCACCGTCTCGCGGTACGTACCGGGCTTGATGGAGATGGTGACGGCGGACGGGTTGTTCGCCGGCACCGCGTCGACGGCCGCCTGCACGGTGGTGTAGGTGCCGCTGCCGTCCTTGGCCACCACGATGGTGGCCGCCGCGGCGGTGGGCGTGTCGGCGGTGGGCGTGGCGGCGCGGGCCGGGGCGACGGCGAGCCCGACGCCGGTGGCCAGGGCCAGGGAGCCGATGAGCGGAGCGGGGCGGCGCAGCCGGGGGCGCCGTGGACTGAGGGTCATGGTCGGTGACTCCGTCCCGTGGAGGCGTGCCGAGGGGGTTGACGCCTTACGGTCTCCACGGCCCACCCAAAGGTTGCCGCACCGCCTCTTTCGGCGTGGCTGGCTCCTCGGTCCGGCTGGATCTTCGGCCTGTCTCGTCTACGGTCTCCGGCCGCACCGGACGGGGCAACGCCGGACCGTACCCCGGCCGCCCGTACGGGCCGGCCCGCGAGGCGTACTTCGGCCGCCCCGCGAGCCGGGGCGGCGGCCGGGGCCTCACCCCTTGCGTACGGGCGGCCGGGCCCGCTACTTCCCTGAGGCCGGGCCTCGCGCCTTCCTTACCGGCAGCGCCATCGGGATCGGGCGAACTGCCTGGCCCGAGGCCCGAGGCGTGAGGCCCGAGGCCCGAGGCCCTGTACCGGTGGCGGAGGGATACCGCCACCGGTACCGGGCCGCGTCAGCCGTCGGAGACCGGCATCGCCAGCGCCGCCGCCGGGTCGTGTCCGGCCGGGCCCGCGGGCCACCAACGGCCGCGTTCCCTGCGGTACGGCCACCATCGGCCGTCGTGTCCGTAGCGCACCTGGAGATCGGCGCCCACCACCGTCCAGCGGTTCGCCGTGGCCCGCAGCCGGGGTGCCTGCTCGTCCCCCTCCCAGGCGATCGCGAGCTGGGCGCGGGCCCGCGCGAGGGCTTCCGCGTCCGGCGTCCACTCCTCCTCCAGCACGGTGAGCGCGGCGGTCCCGCCGTGCTCCCAGGCGCGGACGGCCCGCGCCAGATCGGTGCGGTCGCGCCCGCAGCCCGCCGCGAGCCGGGCGGCGATCGGGGCCGGGGGACCGGTGGCGGTCAGCCGCACCGTGTCCTGCCACACCGTCAGCTCGGCCGGGACCGGGGAGGCGGCGTGGCCGGGTGCGAGCGCCTCGGCCAGCAGCCGCTGGGCGCGTACGGCGGCGTCCGCCGCCAGGAACTCCAGCGCGGCCACGTCCAGCCCCTCGGCCGGGTCCGTGCCGCCCGCCAGCGCCGGAGGACGGCCCGGCGCGGCGACTGCGGACGGGGGTGCGGGCAGCGGGGGCGGACCGGGCGCGGCGAACGCCTCCCGGGCCGGTACGCCCTCCGGAACCGGCGGAGCGGCGTCCTCCGCCGCCCGCGGAAGGTGCCGGGCGGCCCGCGCCGCGCTGCGCACCTGGAGCTCGTCCAGCAGCTCCCGCTCCCCGCGTCCGCGCATCAGGAGCAGCACATACGGATCCTCGTCCAGCAGCCGGGCGAGCTGGTAGCACAGCGCCGCGGTGTGCGGGCAGTGGTCCCACGCCTCGCAGCCGCACTCCGGCTCCAGATCGCCTATCCCCGGCAGCAGTTCGACGCCCACGGCCGCCGCGTCCTCGGCCAGCTGCGGGGGCATGTCGCGGTCCAGCAGGGCGGCGATATGGCCGGAGCGGTCCGCGACCACCTCCAGCAGCCGGTCCCATTCCGCGCCGGTGAACTCCCGCAGCAGTACATCGGACCGGTAAGGCGTGCGGTCGCGGTCCCGCACCACGGCGGTGATCCGGCCGGGGCGTACACACACCGCGCCCACAGCTCCCTCGCGCGCCTGCTTACGGCCGCGCTTCAGCTGTTCGCCGTCCAGCGCCGTGTCCTCCAGGGCCTTCAGCCACGCCTGGCCCCACCAGGTGCGGGCGAAGCCGCGGCCACGGGCGGGCGGCAGTGCGGCGAAGGTGCGCTCGGACTCGGTACGGCTCATCGTTCGGTCCCCCTCAGCTCCACGAGCTCCGCCAGCTCGGAATCGGTCAGTTCGGTCAGCGCGCCCTCGCCGGAGCCGAGCACGGCGTCCGCCAGCTCCCGCTTGCGCGTCAGCATCGCGGCGATGCGGTCCTCCACGGTCCCCTCCGCGATGATGCGGTGGACCTGCACCGGCTGGGTCTGGCCGATGCGGTACGCGCGGTCGGTGGCCTGTGCCTCGACGGCCGGGTTCCACCAGCGGTCGTAGTGCACGACATGCCCGGCCCGGGTGAGGTTGAGCCCCGTGCCCGCCGCCTTCAGCGACAGCAGGAACACCGGGACCTCGCCGTCCTGGAAGCGCCGCACCATCTCCTCGCGCCGCGCCACCGGCGTACCGCCGTGCAGCAGCTGGGCCGGCACCCCGCGCGCGGCCAGGTGGCCCTCGAGGATGCGCGCCATCTGGACGTACTGGGTGAAGACCAGGACACTCGCGCCCTCGGCCAGAATGGTGTCCAGCAGCTCGTCGAGCAGCTCCAGCTTGCCGGAGCGCCCGGGGACCACCGGACGGTCCTCCTTCAGATACTGCGCCGGGTGGTTGCAGATCTGCTTCAGACCGGTGAGGAGCTTGACGATGAGCCCGCGCCGGACGAGGCCGCCGGTGCCGGAGATCTCGGCGAGGATCTCGCGCACCACCGCCTCGTAGAGCCCGGCCTGCTCCTTGGTGAGCGCGACGGCCCGGTCCGTCTCCGTCTTGGGCGGCAGCTCGGGGGCGATACCGGGGTCGGACTTGCGGCGCCTGAGCAGGAAGGGGCGGACCAGTTTCGCCAGCCGCGCGGCCGCCTCGGGGTCGCTTCCGCTCTCCACGGCCTGGGCGTAGCGCCTGCGGAACGCGCCATGGGTGCCCAGCACTCCCGGCGTGGTCCAGTCGAGGATCGCCCACAGCTCGGAGAGGTTGTTCTCGATGGGCGTTCCGGAGAGCGCCACGCGGGCCTTCGCGCCGATGGCGCGCAGCTGCCTCGCCGTCGCCGAGAACGGGTTCTTCACATGCTGCGCCTCGTCCGCGACCACCATGCCCCACGGCCCGGCCTCGGCCAGCCGCTGCGCGTCGAGCCGCATCGTGCCATAGGTGGTGAGGGCGAACTCGCCGTCGTCAAGGCCGTCCAGGCTGCGCGCGGAGCCGTGGTAGCGGCGCACCGGGGTGCCCGGCGCGAACCGCTCGATCTCGCGCCGCCAGTTGCCCATCAGCGAGGTGGGGCAGACCACCAGAGTGGGCCCGGAGGCTTCGGGGATGCCCATCCGGTGGAGATGGAGGGCGATGAGGGTGATGGTTTTGCCGAGCCCCATGTCGTCGGCGAGACAGCCGCCGAGGCCGATCGAGGTCATCCGGACCAGCCAGTCCAGGCCCCGCAGCTGATAGTCGCGCAGTGTGGCGGCCAGGGCGGAGGGCTGGGACACGGGCGCCCGCTGGGCGCCGGCGGTCCCCTCGGGGTCGGCGAGGTGCTCCCGCAGGGCCTCCAGCCAGCCGGTGGCCCGCACCTCCACATCGGTGCCGTCGGCCTCCGTGCGACCGGTAAGGACGGCACCGAGGGCGTCGGCGGGGGTGAGCTTGCGGTCCTGCCGGTCCCGGACGCGGCGCGCCGCCTCGGGGTCGAGGAGGACCCATTGGTCGCGCAGCCGTACCACCGGCCGGCTGGCCTCGGCGAGCCCGTCGAGCTCGGCGCGGGTGAGTTCCTGGTCGCCCACGGCGAACCGCCAGCTGAAGCGCAGCAGCGCGTCGGCGGATAGGAAGGCGGGGAACCGGGGCCCGGCGTCGTCCTGAGCCTCGTCGTCGCCGTCCGGGCCGATGACGGCACGGGCGGTGAGCCCGCGGGCCAACTCCCTGGGCCAGTGCACCTGGACCCCGGCGGCGTCCAGCGCTCCGGCCGCCGGACCGAGCAACTCGGTGACCTCCTCGTCGGCGAGGTCGAGGGCGTCGGGCACGGCGGCCGACAGCAGCGGGGTGAGCGGCGCCCAGGCGCGGGCCGCGCGCCGCAGGGTCAGCAGGGCGTCCATACGGGCGCGCGGACCGAGGGCCGGGGTGATGGGCGAGGTACCCGCCCAGACATCGGCGGCGTCCGCGACCAGCGCCGGATCGGTGAGGCTGTGCAGCTGGAGGACGGCGCGGAAGCGCGGCCCGTCCGCCTTACCGTTCCCACCGACACCGTGCAGCAGCTCGATACGGATCGAGAGCCGCACCCCCGCGTCGTGCCCGGCGGCCACGTCGGCGGCCCAGGCACGCTGTTCGGGCAGCCGCCGTGGCGCCGGGGCGGCGAAGGCGGGGCCGCCCGCGGCCAGCGCCGCCGCGGGCGAGCGCGGCAACCCGTCCGCCACCGCGTCCAGGAACGCCCGCAGATGCCGCTCGGGCTCGGGCAGCAGCACCGGGCCGGAGACGGGCAGCGGCGTCGCGTGCGCGGCGGGCGGCATGGCGGCGGCCAGCTCACGCACCCGCGTCAGATCGTCAGGGGTGAGCGGGCCGACGCGCCAGGCGTCGTGGTCGGTGGCGCTGAGCCCGGGCAGCAGCCTTCCGCGGGCCGCGAGTTGGAGGGCGAGTACGGCGGCGGCGCCCCAGAAGGCCGTGGCGGGGTCGCACTGCCCCGGACCGGCCTGTGCGGCCCGCGCCCGGGCCCGGGTGAGCACCGGCAGTGCCTCGCCCAGGGGCAGCACGAGCGCCCTTACGGTGCGCGTCCGGACGTCGAGGCCGGTGGGGCTGGGGCCGGTGGGGGCGTCATGGGGACCGTCATCGGTGCCGCCCACCGGGACGACGACCGTCAGCTCCTCGGCGGAGCCGGTGGCGGGGCCGGAAGGAGGCGCGCCGTCCGGCCGCCAGAAGGCGACCCGGCCAGTGCGTGCCGGGTCACCGGGAAGGAAGACCGCGGTGCAGCGGGAGAGTTCTGCGATGTCGGAGGGTGTTGCCGCGGAGGGTGGTGTCACAGCGCTGAGCGTTCCTCAAATTTGACTAGTCGAGCCCGGGCCGCCCGAGGGTACAGGATCACGGCGTGGGGAGGAACCGGATGCCGCCGGTGTCCGTTGTGTGGAGTGAGTGCGGCTATGGGCCGTGAAGGAGGCGGGTGAGATGTCCACACGCGCGAAGGTCGCCACCGGTGGTGTGGTGGCGGGTGTGATCCTGCTCTGGGTGTTGCCCTTCTGGGCGGCGCTGCTGGTGATCGTGGGAGTGCCGGCGGTGGCCTATCTGCTGCTGGACCCCTCCCAGCGCCGCAGGCTGAACAGGGTCACCCGTAAGCAGCTGGGCCGCTGAAGCGGCCGGGCCGCCGAGCGCGGCCGCGCAAGGCGGCCGGCTGGGCCAGGGGCCACGGGCGGAGCGCACCCGGGAGTGACCGCGCAGTACCGATCGCGGACCGCCCGCGACCCCGTTCCGGGCCCGGTCGGCTGGGGGAGCGGCCATGGCCCCTTGGGGCTCCGCTGAGGCCCGGTGCGGCGTGCGGGCTCGGACGGAGAGGGCCGCGAGGACCGTAGGGGCGCGGGCTCACCCGGGTCGGCGTGCCTGACCGGCCCGTACGGCGTCCTTGACCGGCCCCGTACGGGTGACGGCGGGGCGTCAAGGTCTCAGTGCGGCCGTACGGCCAGCTTGTCCAGGGCCGCCAGCAGCCCCGGCAACTCGGGGCCGCGACCGACCGGCAGCACCTCGCCCGGTGCGTCGTCCAGCAGCACGAACGCGATGTCGTCGGTCCGGGCCACCATGCTCCAGCCCGGCCCGTCGGCCCGGAGCGTCCGCGCGTCACCGGAGGCGAACGCCGAGCGGATCCGCCCCAGCGGCGGGGGTGAGTCCAGATAGCCGCGCGCCTCTTCGAGCACCCGCCGCACGCCCCCGTGCGGCTTCTCGCCCGGGGACACGAACGTCACATCGCTGTCCACCTGCTCACGCCAGATCGCCCACTGGAGCGCGATCTCATCGGCGCCGAGCCGCCGCTGGGCCGGGCCCCACCGCTCGGAGTCCGGCGGCGACAGCGGCGCCCGGGAGGCGTCTTCCCTCAGCTCGGGGTCGGGCGCGGGATCATGGGGAGCCGGTACGCCCGGGGCGGCCACGGCCACCGCGAGCGGCCAGCCGGGAAGCGAGGCGACCACCGTACGGTCTTCGATGGCCAGGGCGTACTCCATACCGCAGTCCCAGGTCGCGATGGCGATGGCCACGAGCGACACATCGTCGGTGACCACCGTCCAGCGCGCGCCGTCGAGGTCCTGTCCCAGCACCAGTCCGTAGCCGGTCTCGTACGGCTCCAGCCCGAGCGCGGCACATGCCTCGGGATAGTCGTCGCCGAGCACGCTCGGGAATTGAGCGGGTGTCAGCAGCACTGCGGTCAGCACATACAGCGCCTCGTCGCGTGACTCCTCCGTGGCGGGCACGACAGCCTCCTCTTGCGCATGCGGATCCGATGAGCGATCCGTCGTCGCGCACCTTAACCACCCAGTAGCCACGGAGTCGAGACATCGGGAGGCGGTCGGCCCTCAGTCGTCGGTCGCCGCCCGGAGCGTGTCCAGTGTGCGCCGCAGCCATGACAGTTCGGCCTGGCTGGTGGCCCGGGCGATGGTGAGAATGCCGCGCCGGAAGGGATCCTCGACCTCTTCGGCCCGCAATGGGCGGTCGCCCTCGTAGAAGAAGCTCGACGGCTGCCGCAGAAAGGCCATCCGGCGCTCCAGAACCTCCGCCTGTGCCGACGGGTCGTCGAGGTGGCGCAGGAACGCCAGCACGGTGAACCAGCGGTTCTCGTCGGTGATGTCGACGTCCGCCGGATGCGCGAGGCGGCGGCGCAGCTCCGCCTGCCCCTCGGCGGTCAGTGTGAGCACGTGCCGGGGCGCGGCCCCCGCGCCCGGCTGGGTCCGGCGGGCCAGCAGCCCGGCCTTCTCCAGCCGCTTGATCGCCGGGTAGAGGGTGGACTCGGCCACGGGTTTCACATGTCCGGTCAGCGCGGCGATGCGCTTGCGCAACTCATAGCCGTGCAGTGGGGCGTCGTGGAGGAAGCCCAGGATGGCGAGTTCGAGCATGGCCGCATTGTGCCGCATGACCGCTGTACCTCGTGAGCGTAATACATCGGCGGCGATGTATTGTCGGTGTCCGACGCGATCCTTAAGGCGGGAATGGCGGGAGGAAAGCCATGGAGCACGCCTCATTCGGCCCGGAGGGGGCCCACATCAGATGGACCGGCACGGCCGGGGGCGGGGAGGGCGGCCCGCCGCGGGTGTATGTCCATGGGCTCGGCGCGACATCGGCCGTCTATCACGCCCATATAGCCGCCGTCCCGGCCCTCGCGGACCGGCGGTCGCTCTTCGTGGACCTGCCCGGCCACGGGATCAGCGACCGCCCCGCCGGCTTCGGCTACACGCTGGAGGACCACGCCGACGCACTGGCCTCGGCCCTCGACGCGGCCGGGGCGCGAGGTGCCGAACTCATCGGGCACAGCATGGGCGGATCGGTCGCCATCGTGCTGGCGGTGCGCCGCCCGGAACTGGTGTCCCGTCTGGTGCTCACCGAGGCCAATCTGGATCCCGATCCGCCGCTGTCGGCGGGCAGCAGCCGGATCGCGACGTACACCGAGGACGCGTTCGTGCGCGGCGGTGGTTTCGAGGAGACCCTGGAGCGGATCGGGCCGGTGTGGCGGGCGACGATGCGGCTCGCCGACCCGACCGCCCTGCACCGCAGCGCGTGCGCGCTGGTCCGTGGCACCCGGCCGACCATGCGGGAGATGCTCCTCGGCCTGGAGATTCCCCGTACCTTCCTCGTCGGCGGGCACGGCGAGGAGCTCACCGGGCGCGAGGAGTTGACGGCGGCCGGGGTGTTGGTCCGCACCGTACCCGGAGCGGGGCACAACGTGATGTTCGACAACGCCCCCGGCTTCGCGGCGGCGGTCGCGGGTCAGCCCTGAGCGGTCTGCTCGGGCCGGCCGTTCCGGTCCGGTCGGCCGGACCGATCCTCAGCCGACTTCGCGTACGGAGAGCGCCAGAAAGCGTGTGTCCTCGTCGGTGTACGACTCCAGCCGCCAGCCGGCGTCCGCCAGCAACGGCCGCAGTTGGGCCTCCGCCCGCAGATCGTCGGGCGTGAGGGCACGGCCGTGGCGGGCGGCGAGGGCGGCCCGCCCCACCGGGTGGAACAGCGCGAGCCGCCCGCCGGGGCGCACCACCCGGGCCAGTTCGCGCAGGTTCTCGCGGGGGGCGGAGAGATGGGAGATCAGCCCGGCGGCGAACACCGCGTCGATGCGGCCGTCGCGCAGCGGCAGCCGTGCCACATCGGCGAGGGCGAGGCCCGCGAAGCCGTCCCGGCCCTCGCGCCGGGCGGCGTCCAGCATGGCGGGCGTGAGGTCCACTCCGAGGACGGTCCCCTCGGGGCCGACCGCGGCGCGCAGCGCGGGCAGCGCACGTCCCGTTCCGCACCCCGCGTCGAGTACCGCGTCCCCGGGGCGGAGCCCGAGGTCGGCGACGGCGGCGGCGTAGGCGGGGCCGTCGTCCGGGAAGCGGCGGTCCCAGTCGGCCGCCCTGGGGGTGAAGAAGTCCCGTACGTCGGCCGCACTGTTTCCATGGGAGGGCTCATGTGGCACGGAAACTCCTCGGAACACCTTGGATACGACGGTGAAGCGCTGCGCTGGGCAAGCAGCCTACGCCCGCTTTGAGTGCAGATTCGGACGCTCATCGATCGCTCTGGCATCTGACTCTGTCAATTTTCAACAGGTTCCGTAATGCGCCCTCAATGTGCGCCCCCGCCGGGTCTAGCGTCCCTGGCCCAGGGGGGACACCTGGAGCGCCGCCCGGCGCGACGCGTCCCGACCGAGGGAGACCGCGCATGACCAAGCCGCGCAGCACCGCCGCACGCTCCATGGCCGATCTCGACCGGATCCTGGACGATCAGGTGGCCGGGGCCGCAGGCGTACGCCATGCCGTGGTGCTCTCCAGGGACGGGGCCACCGTCAGCGCCTCCGGTGGGCTCTCCCGCCATGAGGCCGAGCACCTGGCCGCGGTCGCCTCCGGATTCCACGGCATCGCCGCGAGTGCCGGGCGCCGGCGGCGCGGCGGCCCGTCCCGGCGGACGATGATCGAGATGGCGGCGGGCACCCTCTTCGTCGCGGCGCTGGCCGACGGCGCGTGCCTGGCCGTGCTGGGCACCGCGGGCGCCGAGCTGGCCGTGATCGCCGAGGAGACGGCCCGGCTCGTGGACCTGGTGGACCGGCGGCGCGGCCCATGGTCCCGCCGACGGTTCGGCCGGATGCGCCGGGGTACTCGCAACAGCCCTAGGAAGATCATTCCGACGACCACGGCGAAGGGGTGCGGTGATGCGAGCGGTGACCTGGCAGGGCCGACATGATGTGCGGGTCGAGACGGTGCCCGACCCCATCATCAAGGAGCCGACGGACGCGATCGTCCGGATCACCACCACGGGGCTGTGCGGGTCCGATCTGCATCTGTACGAGGTGCTCACGCCGTTCATGACCCCCGGCGACGTCCTCGGCCACGAACCGATGGGCATCGTGGAGGAGACCGGCCCGGAGGTGACGCACATCAAGCCCGGCGACCGCGTGGTGGTCCCGTTCCAGATCGCCTGTGGACACTGCTGGATGTGCCGTTCCGGTCTGCCGACGCAGTGCGAGACCACTCAGGTCGCCGAGCACGGCATGGGGGCGGAGCTCTTCGGCTACACCAAGCTCTACGGCGCGGTGGCCGGCGGCCAGGCGGAATACCTGAGGGTGCCGCAGGCCCAGTACGGCCCGATCAAGGTGCCCGAAGGAGTCCACGACGACCGCTTCGTCTATCTGTCCGACGTACTGCCCACGGCATGGCAGGCGGTCGAGTACGCGGAGGTGCCGCGCGGCGGCACGCTCGCGGTCCTGGGGCTGGGCCCCATCGGGCTCATGGCCTGCCGGGTGGCGAAGGTCCAGGGTCTGGCCGACCGGGTCATCGGCGTCGACCTCGTCCCCGAACGGCTTCGCCGGGCGCGCGCCGACGGCGTCGAGGTCCATGACCTCAATGACTTCTCCCGCCAGGAGGACCTGGTCGAGGCCATCCTCTCGACCACCGGCGGCCGCGGACCGGACGCGGTCATCGACGCGGTGGGCACGGAAGCCCACGGCAGCCCGTTGGGCCGGACCGCCCAGCGGGCCACGGGTCTCCTGCCACGGGAATGGGCCGCCAAGCTCACGGAGAAGGCCGGGGTCGACCGGCTGGCGGCGCTGCGGCTGGCCATCGCGCTGGTGCGGCGCGGCGGAACGATCTCCCTCAGCGGGGTCTACGGCGGGATGGCCGATCCGCTGCCGCTGATGACCCTGTTCGACAAGCAGATCCAGCTGCGGATGGGCCAGGCGAACGTGCGGCGCTGGGCCGACGACATCTTCCCGCTGCTGACGGACGACGACCCGCTGGGCGTCGACGGGTTCGCCACCCATCGCGTGCCGCTGGAGGAGGCACCCCGCGCCTATGAGATGTTCCAGCACAAGGAGGACGGTGCGATAAAGATCCTCATGCGCCCGTAAACGTCGGATGGGCGGGGGTGCGCCATGAAGGGATGGATTTCGGTCGAATCTCGCTACTCGGCGACCCCGGAGAGCGCGAGCACCTTGTCGATGCGCACCCTGACCAGCAGCTCGCCCGGCACGCCGTTACGGGCGCCGTACTCCTCGGCCCGGTCCTCGCCCATGTAACGTGCGGCGATCCGGGTGGCCCAGTCGCGGACCTGCCCCAGATCGTCGATCAGCTCGGCGCGCCCCCGCAGGGTGACGAAGGCGAACGGCGGCCTGTCGTCGTCCACACAGATGGTGAGCCGGCCGTCCCGGGCCAAGTTGCGTCCCTTGACCGTCTCCTGACCTGTGTTGAAGACGAGGTCGTCACTGTCGAGCAGGAACCACACGGGCGCGAGGTGCGGACTTCCGTCGGCCCGCACGGTCGCCAGCTTCGCGGTGCGGGTGCCCTCCGTGACGAACTTCTGCCACTGATCCTTGGTCATGTTCTGTGCCATGTCCCCATCCTGCGTCAATCAGCGCACAAGCGTGGGGTGCCGGGCGGGGTGGGTTGCCCAGACGGCGGCAGTGAGAAAGGCTGGCACGCAGCTGAAGGGGAATCGGGGAGGAATCGGATATGGCAGTGAACAAGGGGCTCGACTGGTTACTGGACGACCTGACCGAGCGGATCGCGCAGATACGGCATGCGCTGGTGCTGTCCAACGACGGGCTGGTGACGGGGGCGAGTTCCACACTGGTGCGCCAGGACGCCGAGCACCTGGCCGCGGTGGCGTCAGGGCTGCACAGCCTCGCCAAGGGGTCCGGGCACCACTTCCGGACGGGCCGGGTGCGACAGACGATGGTCGAATTCGACGAGGGCGTCCTCTTCGTCACGGCGGCGGGGGACGGCAGCTGTCTGTGCGTGCTCACCGGGCCGGACGCGGATGTGGGGCAGGTCGCGTACGAGATGGCGCTGCTGGTCAACCGGGTGGGGGAGCACCTGGGAGTCGAGGCCAGGCAGGAGAGCGGCGCGCCCAGCTGATGCCGCGCGGAAGTTATCCACAGGCCTGACCGAGCATCTTGCTTCGCGGCTATCGTCGTCACTGTCAGTGATTGAGGCAGTGCGGGGGAGGACGTCGCATGGCAGTGCGGGTGGATCAGGAGCTGCGGGAGAGCCAGGGGCCGTGGAGCCCGGAGTGGCTCGGCGAGCCGAGCGTACCGGGACGGGCGAGCGGGCCGGGAGACCCTGGCGGGCCGGCGGGGCCGGGCGGATCGGGCGAGAGCGTCGCGTTCGGCGCGGCGGCCCGGGCGCTGGGGCTCAACACGCGGGAGTTCGAGCTGGCCGTTCAGTTAAGTGAGGTGCGCACCGTCACCACCGGTCTGGGCCGGCGGGTGGCGTGCGAGGAGTTGAGGCGGGTGACCGCCGCCGAGGGCTTCCCGGAAGCGCTCATCGCCCGTCTCCGTGTGGTCGGCACCGCGGAGAGCGCGGAGCTGCTCGGCATCACCCAGGGGCGGCTGACCCGCCTCGCGCGCGGGGGTTTCTTCGCCCCCGTCCGGTTCTATGTCAATCGCTATCGGGCCGTCGTATGGCTCTATCTGGCGTCAGACCTGACCGAGTTCGCCGTCAGGCAGCCTGAGTTGCTGAGCGGCCGCACCCCGCCGGGGCTCAGCGCCGCATTGGCCGCCGGGGAGGACTGGCGGGCCGCCAAATGGCGCAGCCGAAGGATCGGCCAGTTGCTCGCCCAGACCGACGACCCCTGGGAGCGGGCCTCGGTGCTGGCCTCGGTGCTGGGCTCCGTCGAGCTGGCCTCGGCCGTGGCCGATCCGTATGAGCGGGCCCATCTGCGGCAGCTCCGCCCCGCACTCGTCCGGATGCGCCCTGAGGCCGGAGCGGTCCGGGATGTCATCGGCACGGTGGTCACGGCGGACGACCCACGGGAGATCCGGCGCTATCGGGCCGCTCTCGCCTCGTCGTTGGACGACGCCCGCCGGGCCCGGCCCGCGCCGCGCCCGGACGCCGGGCCGGAGTCGGCGCTCGATGACCGCACCCCGGTTCCGGGCCGCCCGAGGAGCCTGTGGCAGAAGCTGATCGGCAGGCGATGAGACACGGTGCGGTACATCCCTGTGGGGCACACCACGGTGGGGCTCAGCCGCCGTCCGCGGCACCTTCGGCGGGCCGCAGCGGGCGGAACAACCCCTCTTGCACGACGGACACCAATAGCCGACCCGCACGGTCGTAGATCCGGCCGCGCGCCAGTCCCCGGCCGCCCGTGGCCACGGGCGACTCCTGCTCGTAGAGAAACCACTCATCGGTGCGGAACGGCCGGTGGAACCACATGGCGTGATCCAGCGAGGCCATGTCGAAGCCCCGTGGGCCCCACAGCGGCTCGACCGGCACCCGCACCGCGTCCAGCAGCATCATGTCGCTCGCATAGGTGAGCGCACAGGTGTGCACCAGCGGGTCGTCCCCGAGCGGCCCCACCGCACGCATCCATACGGCGCTGCGCGGTTCCGCGCCCTTGAGCTCCTCGTCCGTCCAGCGCAGCCGCTCCACATAGCGGATGTCGAAGGGCTGTCGGCGCTCCATACGGGCGAACGCCTCGGGGAGCGTGCCCAGATGGGCGCGGACCTCGTCGGCGAGGGTCGGCAGGCCCTCCGGCCCGGGCACATCCGGCATCGGCAGCTGCTGCTCGATACCCGGCTCAGGAGAATGAAAGGAGGCCGTCAGATTGAAGATCGTGCGACCCTGCTGGATGGCGACGACCCGGCGGGTGGTGAAGGAGCGCCCGTCCCGGACCCGCTCCACCTGGTACACGATGGGCACGCCCGGCCGACCCGGCCGCAGGAAGTACGCGTGCAGCGAGTGCACCGGACGTTGCCCGTCGGTGGTCCGCCCGGCAGCCACCAGCGCCTGGCCCGCCACCTGTCCGCCGAACACCCGCTGCAGGGACTCATCGGGGCTGCGGCCACGGAAGATGTCCAGCTCGATCCGTTCCAGATCGAGCAGATCGACCAGGCGCTCGGCGGGATTGGTCATCGGTGGTGCTCCTTCACTGAGGGGGCCGGGCCGGTCCCCGGCGTGGACCGCGTCCAGGAGGCTACAGTTGGCCCACGTCGGTGACCCGGACCACCGCCCGGCCCTCCTCGTCGGAGGCGGCGAGATCGACCTCCGCCGAGATGCCCCAGTCGTGGTCGCCGTTCGGGTCGTCGAAGGTCTGGCGCACCCGCCACAGACCGTGCTCGGGGTCCTCCTCGATCCGCAGCAGCTTCGGCCCCCGTGCCTGCGCTCCGGTGCCGAGCTCCTCGTACTCCTCCCAGTACCCGTCCAGCGCCTCGGCCCAGGCGTCCTCGTCCCAGCCGGAGTCGGCGTCCATCTCCCCGAGCTCGGCGACCTTGTCCAGCGCGGCCAGCTCCACCCGGCGGAACATGGCGTTGCGCACCAACACGCGGAAGGCGCGGGCGTTGGCGGTGACCGGCCTGACCTGGTCGGCGCGCTCCTGCGCCTCCTCCGCCGACTCCTCCTCCGGGTTGGCCAGCTGCTCCCACTCGTCCAGGAGGCTGGAGTCGACCTGCCGCACCATCTCGCCGAGCCAGGCGATGATGTCCTGGAAGTCATCGGACTTCAGATCGTCCGGCACGGTGTGGTCCAGGGCCTTGAAGGCGCTGGCCAGGTAGCGCAGCACAATGCCCTCGGTCCGCGCCAGGTCGTAGAACGAGGTGAACTCGGTGAAGGTCATCGCCCGCTCGTACATGTCGCGGATCACCGACTTGGGCGAGAGCGGATGGTCGCCGACCCATGGATGGCTCTTGCGGTAGAGCCCGTACGCGTGGAAGAGCAGTTCCTCCAGCGGCTTGGGGTAGGAGATGTCCTGGAGCCGCTCCATGCGCTCCTCGTACTCGACGCCGTCCGCCTTCATCGCGGCCACCGCCTCACCGCGCGCCTTGTTCTGCTGCGCCGCCAGGATCTGCCGGGGGTCGTCCAGCGTCGACTCCACGACCGAGACCATGTCCAGGGCGTAGGAGGGCGATTCGGGGTCCAGCAGCTCGAAGGCGGCCAGTGCGAAGGTGGACAGCGGCTGGTTGAGCGCGAAGTCCTGCTGCAGATCCACCGTCAGCCGGACGATCGGGGCGCCCCCGTCCTCGCCGTCGGCGTCCCTGGGCTTCACCTGCTCGACCACCCCGCCGTCCAGCAGCGAGCGGTAGATCGCGATCGCCCGGCGGATGTGCCGCAGCTGGTTCTTGCGCGGCTCGTGGTTGTCCTCCAGCAGTCGGCGCATTCCCTCGAAGGCGTTGCCGGGACGGGCGATGACCGACAGCAGCATCGCGTGGGTGACCCGGAACCGGGAGGTGAGCGGCTCGGGGTCGGAGGCGATGAGCTTCTCGAAGGTGTTCTGGCCCCAGTTGATGAAGCCCTCCGGCGCCTTCTTGCGGACCACTTTGCGGCGCTTCTTCGGATCGTCCCCGGCCTTCGCGAGCGCCTTCTCGTTCTCGATGACGTGCTCGGGCGCCTGGGCCACCACAAAGCCCGCGGTGTCGAAGCCGGCCCGTCCGGCCCGGCCCGCGATCTGGTGGAACTCCCGGGCCCGCAGCGTCCGCACCCGCTGACCGTCGTACTTGGTCAGTGCGGTGAACAGGACGGTGCGGATGGGCACATTGACGCCCACGCCCAGGGTGTCCGTACCGCAGATGACCTTGAGCAGCCCGGCCTGCGCCAGCTTCTCCACCAGCCGCCGGTACTTGGGCAGCATGCCCGCATGGTGCACGCCAATCCCGTGCCGGACGTAACGGGACAGGTTGCGGCCGAACTTGGTGGTGAACCGGAAATTGCCGATCAGCGAGGCGATCTCATCCTTCTCGGCGCGCGAGCACATATTGATGCTCATCAGCGCCTGGGCCCGCTCGACCGCCGCCGCCTGGGTGAAGTGCACGATGTAGACGGGCGCCTGCTGGGTCTCCAGCAGCTCGGTCAGCGTCTCGGTCAGCGGCGTCGTCCGGTACTCGTAGCTCAGCGGCACCGGCCGGGTCGCGGACCGCACGACCGCGGTGGGCCGCCCGGTGCGCCGGGTCAGATCCTCCTCGAACCGGCTCATATCACCGAGCGTCGCCGACATCAGGATGAACTGCGCATGCTCCAGCTCCAGCAGCGGGATCTGCCACGCCCAGCCCCGGTCCGGCTCCGCATAGAAGTGGAACTCGTCCATCACCACCTGGCCGATATCGGCGTCCTTGCCGTCCCGCAGGGCGATGGACGCCAGCACCTCGGCCGTACAGCAGATGACCGGCGCGTCCGCGTTGACCGACGCGTCGCCGGTGAGCATCCCGACGTTCTCGGTGCCGAAGAGCTTGCACAGCTCGAAGAACTTCTCCGAGACCAGGGCCTTGATCGGCGCGGTGTAGAAGGTGACCTCGTCCCGGGCGAGGGCGGCGAAGTGGGCGCCCGCCGCCACCAGGCTCTTGCCCGAGCCGGTGGGGGTCGAGAGGATCACATTCGCCCCGGACACCACCTCGATCAGCGCTTCCTCCTGGGCGGGGTACAGCGAAATGCCCCGTTCTTCGACCCAGGTGGAGAACGCCTCGAAAAGTGCGTCGGGGTCGGCGTCGCTCGGCAGCTGATCGATAAGAGTCACGCACCTATACTGCCTGGTTTCCCCGCCGGGACGGGAACCGGCTGTACGTGCGAAGATCGTCCGCCGCTAGGCTGTGCCGGGCCGAAGCAGTCAACTCCCGCTCGGAAGCGGGAAAGAACAGG
>NZ_JAAAYH010000114.1:0-22810 GCF_018035285.1 Streptomyces sp. MK37H
ACCTGGTCCGGTCGTCCGGCAGGGCGGCCACCCGTCGGGTGGCCGCCCTGCCGAGCGGCCCACCCGCCGAGCGGCCACCCTGGCCGGTGGCCGCCCTTCGTGCGGCCGGGCCCGTGGTCCCGCTACGGCCCGGCCGTCAGACCTGGACCACCGGTGCCTGGAGTTCCGTGACCCACTCGTCGCGGTTCTCCGGGCACTCCAGGTTGATCTCCCGGGGGTAGCCGGTCGACTGGTAGCCATTGCCGTCGATCCAATGGGCCAGGACCTGGGCCGTGGGCACCACCGCGTCCATCGGGCCACGGTGCACGATGGTCGCGGCCTGGTCGACGGGCGGCAGGTCCAGGATCCGCAGGTCCGCACCGTCCCGGAGCGGGGCGGAGACCTGGACGGCGGCGTGGACGGTGACGGCGCCACCGCCTTCCGGGGCGTCCTCGTAGTACGCGACACCGGGGCCCGTCGGGGTGATGCCCGCCGTGTCGAGGCGCCGGAACAGCTCGTCGTAGAGGGGTGTGATGACCGGGCCGATGTCCTGGGGGTCGAAACCGCCGGCGGTCGCGGTGAGCTCCGCCACCCGCACCGCGGGGAGGGTCTTGATGACGACGTCGTTCGTGGGCATGTGCCCCTCGCTCTCGATCGACCGGAGCCGCGCCTCGACCTGCACCAGCCGTGCCGCCGCGGCGGCCACCGTGGCCTCCAGCTCGGCCCGCCGCAACCGCAGCATGCCGCGCAGCTCCTCGGTGCCGACCTTGTCGTCCACGATGTCCCGCACCTGCTGGAGGGTGAAGCCGAGCTCTTTCAGCGCGATGATCCGGTTCAGCCGGCTGAGCTGGGCGGCCGAGTAGGAGCGGTATCCGGTGGCGGGGTCGACATGGGCCGGGCGCAGCAGTCCGGTGGCGTCGTAGTGGCGCAGCATCCGGACCGAGACGCGGCCGTGCCGGGCGAAGTCTCCGATGGTGAACATGATGGCTCCGAGTTCAGCGCCTGACACGGTGTGAGGGTCAAGGGACGGCCGGATCAGTCCGGCAGCCCCCTGGCCAGCAGAACGGCGCCGTGCAGTGACGACAGCCCACCCAGTGTCGCAGGCCGGACCGGCGGCAGCGGATGCCCTGGCCGCTCCAGTGCCGTCGTCCGCTCGGCCACCATCGCCACGAGCTCCGGCATCGCCGCGGCGAACCCTCCGCCGATCAGTACGAGCGAGGGATGGACCAGCTCGCACACCCCGGCCACGGCCGTGGCCAGGGCCCGGCCACTCTCCCGCAGCGCCGCCACGGCCCACTGCTTTCCGTCCCGCACGGCTTGGCGCAGCACGGTGAAGGCCACCTCCTCGCCCCGCCGCCGCGCCGCCCGGCGCAGGGTCGCCGGGCCCGAGGCCGCCGCCTGGACGCAGCCGCGCCGTCCGCAGTCGCACAGCGGGCCGTCGCGGTCCACGATCAGGTGGCCGACCTCGCAGGAGCCGCGCCCCACACCGGGTACGGGCTTTCCGTTCAGCACGATGCCACCGCCGATCCCGGTGCCCACGCCGAGGTAGAGCAGATCGGGGCAGCCCGCTACGTGTGCTTCGGCGAGGGCGGCCAGATCACCGTCGTCGGCGCAGCGCACCTCGGCCTCGCCGAAGAGCGCGGACAGCGCGCCCCACAGATCCACTCCGGCCCAGCCGGGGCGGCCGGGCCAGGCGGTCACCGTGCCGGTGGCGTCGAGGGTGGCGGGCAGCGCGACCCCGACGCCGGTGAGCCGCCCGGGGTCGCACAGCTCCCCGATGTGCCGCGCCAGCAGCTCCAGGTCGCGGGTGGCGCCGCCGGAGGTCATGGCGTCCGTACCGTCCGGCTCTGCCCAGCGGAAGGAGGCTTCGCGGATGCTCAGGTCGTCGTGTTCGAGGCGCAGCGCCACTTTGGTGCCGCCCACGTCGATTCCCAGATGACTGATGGTCGCCTCCCGGCTCGTCAGCCTTCACGGTGTGGAGTGACGGCGTGGCGGGCGCTCAGTCCGGCACCTTTTCGAGCAGGGCGCGCGCGGCGAGCCGATAGCCCACGGCGCCGAGCCCGAAGATGACGCCCGCGGCCAGCGGTCCGGTCACCGACTCATGGCGGAACTGCTCGCGGGCCCAGACATTCGACAGATGCACTTCTATCCACGGCCGCGGATAGTTGGCCAGTGCGTCCCTAAGGCCCCAGCCGGCCATCATGAGGGCGGCCGGATTGATGATGGCGCCGACCGTGTCGTAGTTCCCCTGAATGGTTTGGATGATCTCCGCTTCGCTGTCGAACTGGTAGGAATCCACTTTCCAGCCGCGCTCCGCGACCTCTTCTCCGACCCAGCGCTCGATGTCCTGCAGCGTATCCGTGCCATAGATCTCGGGCTGGCGCTTCCCGAGGATGCCGAGATTGGGTCCGTTCACCAACAACAGCCTGCTCACTGCGCACCTCACCATGTGGGGTCGGCTGAATTACAGCGGCTCATCACGGAAGTGCTATTTATAGCACGGGACCCTTGGCCTGGGCGTGGGAGTTTGGCCAACCGCGTTTTTAAGGGGGCTATAGGGGGGCCCTGAGGGGGAATGACGTTTCGCCCGCCGTCCGGTTAGCGTGCTAATGCGTCCGCCGCGGACCTGCCTCCATAACGCATTAAGGGAGTAGGGAAATCATGAGCAATGATGTGCGACTGGGATCCGAGCTGCCCGCATGGCCGAGTTACGGCGACGAGGAGCGCGAGGCCCTGATCCGGGCCCTGGAGCAGGGGCAATGGTGGCGCATCGGGGGCGGTGAGGTCGATGCCTTCGAGGCGGAGTTCGCCGCGGCCCACGGCAGCGAGCACGCCCTGGCGGTCACCAACGGGACACATGCGCTGGAGCTCGCCCTCGAGGTGCTCGGCGTCGGCGCCGGCTCCGAGGTGATCGTTCCCGCGTTCACCTTCATCTCCTCCTCGCAGGCCGCGCAGCGGCTGGGCGCGGTGGCCGTTCCCGTGGACGTGGACCCGGACACGTACTGCATCGATCCGTCGGCGGTCGAGGCGGCCATCGGGCCGAAGACCCGCGCGATCATGCCGGTGCACATGGCGGGTCAGATGTGCGACATGGACGCGCTGGACAAGCTGTCCGCCGACTCGGGCGTGCCGCTGATCCAGGACGCGGCCCACGCCCACGGGGCGCGATGGCGCGGCAAGAGGGTCGGTGAGCTGGGCTCGGTCGCGGCGTTCAGCTTCCAGAACGGCAAGCTGATGACCGCCGGTGAGGGCGGCGCCGTGCTCTTCCCCGACGCCGAGATGTACGAGAAGGGCTTCGTCCGGCACAGCTGTGGACGTCCGCGGACCGACCGCGGCTACTTCCACCGCACCTCGGGGTCCAACTTCCGGCTGAACGAGTTCTCCGCCTCGGTGCTGCGCGCCCAACTCGCCCGGCTGGAGGACCAGATCACCACGCGTGAGCAGCGCTGGCCGGTGCTGAACCGGCTGCTCGCCGAGATCCCCGGTGTCGTACCGCAGTCGCGCGACGACCGCGGCGACCGCAACCCGCATTACATGGCGATGTTCCGGGTGCCGGGCATCACCGAGGAGCGCCGCGCCAAGGTCGTCGACGTGCTCATCGAGCGCGGGGTGCCCGCGTTCGTCGCCTTCCGCGCGGTCTACCGTACGGCCGCCTTCTGGGAGGTCGCGGCGCCGGATCTGACGGTGGACGAACTCGCCCGCCGCTGCCCGCACTCCGAGGCGCTCACCCGCGACTGCGTCTGGCTGCACCACCGGGTGCTGCTGGGCAGTGAGGAGCAGATGCACGAAGTGGCCGCCGTCGTCGCCGACGTGCTCGCGGACGCATGAGCGCCCCGCACATCGGCGAGACGCCGATCCGGACGGCCGTGGTGGGGCTGGGGTGGGCGGCCCGCTCGATCTGGCTGCCCCGGCTCCTCCGCAACCCCGCCTTCACCGTGACCGCCGCGGTGGATCCCGACGAGCGCCGCCGCGCGGCCGTGGCCGAGGCGGAGGGCGCGGACCGGTTACCGGTGCTGGCGGCGGTCCATGACCTCGATCCCGCCGAGGTGGATCTGGCGGTGGTCGCGGTGCCCAACCATCTGCACTGCGCGGTCGCCGGCGAGCTGCTGGCCAAGGGGATTCCGGTGTTCCTGGAGAAGCCGGTGTGCCTGACCTCGGAGGAGGCCGAGCGGCTGGCCACCGCGGAGCGCTCCGGTGGCGCGGTGCTGCTGGCCGGCAGCGCGG
This sequence comes from Streptomyces sp. MK37H, assembly GCF_018035285.1. Taxonomy (NCBI): domain Bacteria; kingdom Bacillati; phylum Actinomycetota; class Actinomycetes; order Kitasatosporales; family Streptomycetaceae; genus Streptomyces; species Streptomyces sp. MK37H. Next base: position 4,204 of record NZ_JAAAYH010000114.1, read on the forward strand.
CGCGCTACCGCGCCGATGTGCGCGGTCTGTACCGGATCGCCGCCCGGCTGGGCCATATCCGCCATGTCGAACTCGCCTGGGTGCGGGCGCGCGGCGTACCCGACCGGGGCGGCTGGTTCACCCAGCGGTCGCTCGCGGGCGGCGGGGCGCTGGTCGACCTGGGCTGGCATCTGTTCGACATCGCGGTTCCGCTGCTGGGCACCGCCGCGTTCCGGCACGCCATCGGCACCGTGTCCTCCGACTTCATCACCCAGCGGTCCTCGCGGGCCGCGTGGCGCGGCGACGACGGCGGCCCGGCGCTCCCGGGCACCGCCGAGGGCGCCACCGATGTCGAGGACACCGCGCGCGGGTTCCTCATCACCGACGACGGCCGTTCGGTCGTGCTGCACGCGAGCTGGGCCTCGCACGAGGAGCTGGACACCACCCGGGTCACGATCGACGGCAGCGGCGGCAGCGCGACCCTGCGCTGCACCTTCGGATTCAGCCCGAACCGCCTTGAGCGGTCCACCCTGACCCGCACCGTCGACGGTACGACCCGCCCGGTGGCCGTACCCACCGAACCGATCGGCACCGAGTACGACCGGCAGCTCGACATGCTTCCCGCGCAGCTGCGCGATCCGGCGGGGCGGGGGCGGGTGATCGAGGAGGTCCGCCGGACCATCGGCGCCATCGAACGGGTCTACGCCTCGGCCCGGATCCCCCGAGAGGTCCGGGAGTCGGCACCGGTGTGAACCGCGCCGGCACCGGTTGCCGCCGCACCACCTCCTCGGCTCCGCCCTCGTCATTTCCTTCCACGGACCGCATTCCGGTCCGCGTTCTCCGGACCGCGTCCGAGACCCGGACCGGCGGCCCGCCGTACCGGCCGTGCCCGCACTACGGGAGTGCTCAATGACCAGCCATCCGATCAGTCACGGCGGCCCGCCCTCCGGCGCGGGTATCGCCCCGGTCACCTCGGTGGTCTTCGACCTCGACGGTGTCCTCGTCAACAGCTTCGCGGTGATGCGCGAGGCATTCACCCTCGCCTACGCCGAGGTCGTCGGCGACGGTGAGCCGCCCTTCGAGGAGTACAACCGCCATCTGGGCCGCTACTTCCCCGACATCATGCGGATCATGGGTCTTCCGCCGGAGATGGAGGGCCCGTTCGTCCGCGAGAGCTACCGGCTCGCTCACCTGGTGGAGATGTTCGACGGTGTGCCCGAGCTGCTGTCGGAGCTGCGCCACCGCGGGCTGCGGCTCGCCGTGGCCACCGGGAAGAGCGGCCCGCGGGCGCGCTCGCTGCTCAACGCCCTTGGCATTCATGGGCAGTTCTATGTGATCCTCGGCTCCGACGAGGTAGCCCGGCCCAAGCCCGCGCCGGACATCGTGCTGAAGGCGATGGACATCATGGGCGCGGACCCCGACCGGACCGTGATGGTCGGGGACGCGGTGACCGACCTGGCCAGCGCGCGGGGGGCCGGGATCACCGCCGTGGCCGCGATGTGGGGAGAGACCGATGAGAAGACCCTGCTCGCGGCGGAGCCCGATGTGATCCTGCACAAGCCGTCCGAACTGCTGTCGCTGACGGTTCCGTAGGTTCGTCCGGCCGGCCGATGCCTCCGCCCGCTCCGCCCGGGGTCCGGGTCCCCGCACAGGCCCCGGCCCCCGGCTCGTGCCTTGCGGGAACTCGGCCGTCCTCCGGAACGACTACCTGGTTCGCCGGCACTCGTCGGCTCATCCATCGAATCGGGGAGTCACTGATGACAGGTGTGGACCGAAGTCGTCGCAAGCTGCTCCAGGCGGCAGCGGCAACCGGGTTGGGCGCGGGGCTGGTGACGTCGTTCGGCACGGTGGCGCCCGCGCGGGCCGAAGGCGTCGAGGGGACCGAGGCAGCCGAGCGAGCCAAGGGCACGGTACGGGTGGCGGTGCTGCTGTACGACGGGGTCACCGCGCTGGACGCCGTCGGACCGTACGAGGTGCTGTGCCGGGTGCCGGGGGTGACGGTGACCATGGTGGCCGAGCGGGCCGGGCAGGTCCGTACCGACACCGGAGAGCTGGGGCTGGTGGCCGAGCGCTCCCTGGACAGTGTGGCGCGGGCCGATGTGCTGCTGGTGCCCGGAGGAGTCGAGCGCGGCACCACGGCGACCATGGCCAACACCGTGGTCCTGGACTGGATCCGCCGTATCCACCGCGGATCCACCTGGACGACCTCGGTGTGCACGGGATCGCTGATCCTGGGCGCCGCCGGGCTGCTGCGCGGTGTGCCCGCCACCACGTACTGGGCCGCGCGCCCGTATCTGGCGGACGCCGGTGCCATTTACACGCCGGGGCGGTTCGTCGAAGCCGGGAAGATCCTCACCGGGGCCGGGGTGTCCGCCGGTATCGACATGGGGCTGCACCTCGCCGCCCGTCTCTCCGACGAACGCACCGCCCAGGCCATGCAGCTCGCCGTGGAGTACGACCCCGACCCGCCGTTCGACACCGGCAGCCCGGAGAAGGCGGGCCCGGAGCTGCAGCAGTTGGCGCTGAAGCTGCTCGCGGACGCCGCGCGCTAGCCGACCGGCCATCCGGGGCGTACCACCGCAGGCGTGGCCATGGGGGTCGCCACGCTCACGCTCACCGTCGCGTCCCTGCTGGCCACGGACTGGCCGCTGGTCGCGCTGGCCGGGGCCTTCGCCGCCGTATCACACGCGGTCGTAGCTCCCTCGGCCCGCGCCTGCCGCCGATGCGCCCGGCTGGTCCTCATCCTGTAAGGCTCGCGGTCCCGTAGGACTCGCATCCCGTACGTCACCAGCCGGGCAGGCGGTGACGTACGGGGCGCGGCGGGCGGCCACTGATGGCCCGCCGCCCGCCGCGCCCCGCATCATCGCTTGGGCTCAGCCCGCCAACCGCACCGGTTCCGCGGCCTTTTCCGCCGCGGCCAGCAGTGCGTTGATGTCCTCGCGGGCGCGGGCCACACGGGAACGTACGGTGCCGATGGGGCAGCCCGTGGCGGTGGCGGCGTCCGCGTACGGCAGGCCGAGCACCTTGGTGAGGAGGAACATCTCGCGGCGGGCCGGGGCGAGCGCCGCCAGCAGATCCATCAGCGCAACCCCCTCGTCGAACCCGGGGAGCCCGACGGGCTGCGCCCGTTCGGCCACCTCCTGCCAGTCGTCCGCGTCCAGGGTGCGGGGACGGGCGGCGGCCATGCGGTAGCGGTCGACGACCACACGGCGGGCGATCGACAGCAGCCACGTCCGGGCCGACGAGCGGCCCGCGAAGCGCGACAGCCCGGTCAGCGCCCGCAGATACGTCTCCTGGGCGAGGTCCTCACAGCCGTGGGGATCGGCGCTGAGATGGAGTACGAAGCGGCGCACATCGCGGTAGGTGGCGCGGATGAAGTGGTCGACCGCGTCGCGGTCGCCGTCGCGGGCGGCCAGCGCCCATTCGGTGACCTGGCGGTCGTTCGCCGGGGTGGCGAAGCCGTGCCCGTGCACGGAAACGGGCTGCGCGGCTCTTCTCGGCGCGGCGGACAGCGTGGGGGAAGGCATCGTCAAACGTCCTTCGGAAAGCGGTGAACGGCACACCGGCATGCGCCACCGGCGCGCGAGGGCGCGGCGGGGCGGCGCGGGGCCGGCGGTGCCGACGGATGGGGCCGACGCCGGGCAGGCGCCGGTACTCCGCCCGTCACCGGCGCTCACCTCGGATCGAGGCGGTGCCCCAGATCGGGTCAGGACCCCACAGCGGGGCGGACCCCAGATCGGAGCGGGGGAAGGACGGGCGGTTCAGCAGACGGCGAACCGCGCCGGTGGCCCTCTGCGGAGGATGACGTGCCGTAGCAGGACTCCGCGCAACCGGCGGGCGATGGCCGGTGCGGACGGCCACGCGGGCAGCGGAGTGGCGCCCGCGCCCAGGATGCGCAGGGCGAGAACGAGCGGAACGAACAGCAGGGCCGCGAGCGCACGGCCGAGCCGGAAGACGGCCCGCTCACCCCGCCACAGCCACAACCCGCAGATCAGCGCGGCGAGAAGGTGGGCCGTGGCCATGCCCGGCCCGCCCGGACCCGCCCAGGGCCACGGCAGATGGCCCATGGACGGCGCGGTGGCCATCGCGTCCGCGCCATGGTGCATATGGCCCATGGCGACGCCGCCCATCGAGGCGGCGCCCATGTCCCGCGTCCCCGGCGCCCCGTCGCCCGTGGCGCTTCCCGCCACGGGAGCGGCCGTCGCCTCCGCGAACCGGAACGCCATGTGCAGGCCGAGTTGCGCGACCACCGTCGCACCGGTCACGACCAGCGCACCGCGCTCGCGCCCGGTGACCCACCACGCGGCGGCCGTCGTCCCGGCGAACGCGGCGGCCACCGCCCACACCGGCAGGGTGTCACCGGACATCAGCGTGTGTCCGAGCGCCGTCACCACGACGCACACCGCCGCGAACACGGCGGCTCGTGCGAGGCGGAAGGGTGGTCCGGCGGACATGGCAGCCATGGTGCCAGCCGTCGCCGGTGGGCGTGACGGTGGCTCAATCTTCATCACGCGGGTGACAAGCGTGGCCGGTGAACCACCTCCACCTGACTCCTGTGAGTCAGCTCACAGAAGATGCCCGGAACTCATCCACGTGTTCAGCCGACGACTCAACCGGCGCCGCCAGCAATACGCCCGCCTCCCGCCGCCGCCCCCGAACCAGGAGTCGTCCATGTCCGCTGAACCCCTCGCCCCGGCCACGGGCGGCTCCCCGGACGATGCCACCGACAAGGAGCCGCACTCCCCCACCGGACCCGGCGGGGCCGGGCCGGGTGGGTCCGTCCGGGCCGCCCTGCGGCCGCTGGTGCTCCGGCTGCACTTCTACGCAGGCGTACTGGTCGCGCCGTTCCTGCTGATCGCGGCCGTTACCGGGCTGCTGTACGCCGGATCGTTCCAGGCCGAGAAGCTGGTCTACGGACATGAGCTGCGCGCTCCCGTGGGCGACCGCGAACTGCCCGTCTCCCAGCAGGTGGCAGCCGCGCGCAAGGCCCACCCGGAGGGTGAGATCAGCGCCGTGCGGCCCTCCCCCGAGGACGGCGCCACCACCCGGGTGCTGCTCTCCGGCGTCAAGGGTGTCGATCCCGGCCACACGCTGGCCGTATTCGTCGACCCGTACACCGGGAAGGTGCGCGGGGCGCTGGAGCAGTACGGCTCCAGCGGCGCCCTTCCGCTGCGCACCTGGATCGATGAATTCCACCGCGATCTGCACCTCGGGCAGACCGGCCGCATCTACAGCGAACTCGCGGCCAGTTGGCTGTGGGTCATCGCGCTCGGCGGTGTGGTGCTCTGGCTCAGCCGTCGCCGTAAGAACCGCACGCTACGGGCGGTCGCCCTGCCCGACCGCGCCGCCACCGGCCGCAAGCGCACCATGTCCTTCCATGGCGCGGTCGGCCTGTGGGTGGCGCTGGGGCTGCTGTTCCTGTCCGCCACCGGTCTGACCTGGTCCACCTACGCGGGAGCCAACGTGGAGAACCTGCGCACCGCCATCGGCCAGACCACCCCGACCGTCTCGGCCACCGTCGGCGGCGGCGAACACGCCGGACACCACATGGGCTCCGGCTCCATGCCGGGGATGGACATGGGCGGTACGGACGAGAAGGCCGGGCACACCGCCGATATGGGCCTGGACATCGTCCTGCGGGCCGCCCGCGCCAAGGACCTGGACAACCCCGTCGAGATCGTCCCGCCCGCCGAGCCGGGCAGTGCGTATGTCGTCAGCCAGATCCAGCGCAGCTGGCCCGAGAAGCAGGACTCGGTGGCCATCGATCCGGCCACCGGCGAGGTGACCGACGTCCAGCGGTTCGCCGACTACCCGGTGCTCGCCAAGCTCACCCGCTGGGGCATCGACCTCCACACCGGAAACCTCTTCGGCCTCGTCAACCAGATCGCCCTGGCCGCTCTCGCGCTCGCGCTGATCCTGCTGATCGTCTGGGGCTACCGCATGTGGTGGCAGCGCGGTCGCGCCTCCGCGTTCGGCCGCCCGATCCCGCGCGGCGCGTGGCGACGGGTGCCGGTGTATGTCCTCCTCCCCCTGGCCGCGGCCATCGCCGTGATCGGCTACTACCTGCCCCTTCTCGGCATCCCGCTCGCCGCCTTCCTGGCCGTCGACATCCTCATGGGCGAGATCGCCCGCCGACGCGGCACCACATCCGCAGCCTGAGCCGACAGGTCTGAGCCGTCGGCTGCCGTTTGCCACCTCGGCAAGGAGGTTTGCCTCTCCCCGAGGCGGGCTCACATGGTGGGCCGTGGAGGTGGTCAAGGTGACCGATGAGCTGAAGAACGCCTACGACGTGGTGGTGATCGGCGGTGGCGCCGCGGGGCTGAGCGGGGCGTTGATGCTGTCCCGGGCGCGGCGCTCGGTGGTGGTGATCGACGCCGGCTCCCCGCGCAACGCCCCGGCCTCGGGGGTGCACGGACTGCTGGCCCGGGACGGGATCCCCCCGGCCGAGCTGGTGGAGCGGGGCCGGGCCGAGGTCCGCGGCTACGGCGGCCAGGTGGTGACCGGCGAAGTGGGCGCCGTGGCCCGGGGGGACACCGGGTTCCAGGTGACCCTGACCGACGGCCGGAACGTCCGCGCACTCCGGCTGCTGCTGGCCACCGGGCTGGTCGACGAGCTGCCGGACGTCCCCGGGCTACGGTCCCGGTGGGGCCGGGATGTGGTGCACTGTCCGTATTGTCGCGGCTGGGAGATCCGCGACCAGGCCATCGGCGTACTGGGGAGCGGGCCGCTGTCCGTGCACCAGGCGATGCTCTTCCGGCAGTGGAGCGACGACGTCACCTTCTTCTCCCACACTTTGCCGGTGCCGACCGGCGAGGAGGCGGAGCAGTTGGCCGCCCGTGGCATCCGTGTGGTGGACGGTGAGGTGGCGTCCCTGGAGATCATCGAGGACCGTCTCGTCGGCGTGCGCCTGCGCGATGGCGACGTGGTCAAGCGCGAGGCACTGGCCGTCGCGCCCCGGATGGTGGCGCGCACCGGCTTCCTGGCGGCGCTCGGGCTGCGGCCGGTGGAGCATCCGAGTGGCGCCGGTGAGCACATCCCGTCCGACGCGACCGGCCGCACCGATGTGCCCGGGCTGTGGGTGGCGGGCAACGCCACCGATCTGTCCGCCCAGGTGGGTGCGGCCGCGGCGGCGGGCGCGACCGCGGGCGCCCATATCAACGCGGATCTGATCGCCGAGGAGACCCGACAGGCGGTCGCCGCGGCCCGGGCCCAGGGCGAGGTGGCGTTCTCCGCGGAGGTGGAATCGCGGGTCTGCGAAGCGGTGTTGGGCGACCGCCGCCACGGCCTGTGACGTGTGGTGTGGTGCGGCGTGCGGTCCTTCCTCGGCCCGCACCCGACTCATGCCCAGCGGGCCGGGACCTCCGGCAGGCGATCCCGGCCCGGCAGCGCGTCACGAGCCACGACGGCCGATGGGCCGTGTCAGTAGACGGTGAGGCCGTAGGCGCTCAGCACCTCCTGGATCGGCTGATAGTACGTGGTGCCTCCGGAGGTGCAGTCCCCGGAGCCGCCCGAAAGAATGCCGATGATCTTGTCGCCCGCGTAGAGCGGACCACCGCTGTCGCCCGGCTCGGCGCAGATATTGGTCTGGATCAGACCGTAGACGATGTCACCGCCGCCGTAGTTGACGGTCGCGTTGAGCGCGGTGACCACACCGCACCGGACACCGGTCGTGGCACCCCGGCGGCAGACCTGCTGGCCGACGTGGGCGGTGGCGGTCCCGGTGATGTCGACGGTCCCCACGGTCCCGGGGTGCGGAACGGCCGTGTTGGTGTACCGGACGACGCCGTAGTCATTGCCCGGGAAGCTGGTCCCGGTCGTCGGGCCGACCGGGGTGGTCGTACCGGAGCCGGTGTACCAGGTGGCGTTGCCATCGGTGCAGTGGCCGGCGGTGACGAAGTAGTACGTGGCGCCGCTCTGCACATTGACCCCCGCGGAGCAGCGGACCCCCGTGGAGGAGTAGATCCCGTCGCCGCCGGAGAGGAGGGTCCGCAGCGGGCCGTCGAGCGGCTCGACGGTGACGGCGCCGCCGAAGCGCTCGGCGGTGCGGTCGAGCCTGGCCAGGTCGGCGCCCCGGACCGTGGAGCCGACGAGGACACGCAGCGTTCCGGTGCGCTCGTCCACGGTCCAGGCCGTGCCCGGGACATCCAGGGACTCCACGGCCGAGGCGGCACCGGACACGGACATTGACGCGGACGGGGACGTGGCGGTGGACGCGGAGGAAGCGGCCGCGCTTGTGCCGACTGTCGCGAGGGCTGCCGTGACGAACAGACCGGACACCGCGGCGATCAAGCGGAACCGACCACGTCTTCTGGTACGGCGTGCTGTTCTCACCCGAACCTCCTTGAAAGGGGCGGCAGTTGGTCCAGCCGCCTCATTGTGCCCGTGGCCGGGCGGACGCGTAACCCACCGCCCCGCGCCATCGCGGACCGCCCTTGATCAGCACACTGATCGATCAAGCGATGCCACGGACTCCCCGCCGACTACGACGACGAGAGTGTTATAAATGCCGTTATGAGCCGACACGCTCGTCCGGCCCGGAGGCGGCTGGGGCCCCTGCCGCATCTGCGCAGCGTCGCCGGGCAGGCGTTCATCCTGCAGCTTCTGCTGATCCTGGTTCTGGTGGCCGCCGCGGTGGCGGCCGTCGCCGCGGATGCCCGGGCTCACGGCACGGTCAACGCCCATCGGCGATCGCTCGCGGTCGCCGAGACCTTCGCGCATGCTCCCGGCATGGCCCGGGCCATGAGCGGCGACAAACCGACATCGGCACTGGAGTCGCGTGCGGAGGCGGCACGGAAGGGCTCCGGCGTCGACAGCGTCGTCGTGTTCGACACTCGTGGCATCCGTCTCACCCACCCCGAGAGGCCCTTGATCGGCAAACGGATCGTCGGACCCGCCGGGCTGGTGCGGGACGAACTGCACGGAAAGACGATCTCGCAGACCTTCCGGGCCAGCCAGGGCCTGTCCGTCGTCTCGGCGGTCCCCGTCACCAGGGCCGATGGCACCTTCCTCGGCGGAGTGTCGGTCGGGGTCAAGATCCAGAGCGTGCACAGCACGGTGGACCGCCGGCTGCCGATGCTGCTCGGCAGCGGCGCCGGGGCGCTGGGCCTGGCCACGGGCGGGGCGGCGCTGCTGAACAGGCGGGTGCGGCGGCAGACCCACGGCCTGGGCGCCGCGCAGATGACGCGGATGTACGAACACCATGACGCGGTGTTGCACTCGGTCCGCGAAGGGGTGCTGGTCCTGACGGCGGACAAGCGGCTGCTGCTCGTCAACGACGAGGCCCGGGAGCTGCTCCGGCTGGCTCCGGACGCGGAGGGGCGCCACGTCGGCGCGCTCGGCCTCGAACCCCACCTGACGGAACTGCTGGCGTCGGAACGGCACGTCACGGACGAGGTGCACGCCTGCGGGCAGCGGCTACTGTCGGTCAATATCCGGTCCACGGGCCGTGCGGGCGCCCCCGCCGGAAGCGTGGTGACGCTGCGGGACACCACCGCGCTGCGGGTGCTCACCGACCGGGCGGTGGAGACGAGCGAGCGGCTGAAGCTGCTGTCCGACGCCGGTGTGCGGATCAGCTCCACCCTGGAGCTGGCGGGCACCGCCGAGAAGCTGGTGGACGTGGCCGTCCCCCGGTTCGCCGACATCGTCGCCGTCGAGTTGCTGGACCCCGTACTGCGCGGCGAGGAGCCCGAGCCGCCGTACGAGCCCCTGGCACCGCACCGGACCGCCGTCGGCGGGGCACCCGCCGAAGCTCCCCTCTTCCGCGGGGGCCAGCGGGTCGTCTACGCCTCCTCCACACCGCAGAGCCGGGCCGTGAGGACCGGAGCCGCCGTCCTCCTCCAGGCCGATCCGACCGGTACCGGCGAGTGGCCGGCCGGGGAGGCCCGACGCCTCCTCGACCACGGGATCCACTCGCTGATCACCGTCCCGCTGCGGTTCCGCGGTGTCACCCTGGGCGTCGCCACCTTCTGGCGGGCCCGGCACCGTGCGCCGTTCGACGAAACGGATCTGGCGATCGCCGGGGAGCTGGCCGTGCGCACCGCCGTGTGCGTCGACAACGCCCGCCGCTACGCCCGCGAACACGCCATGGTCACCGCCCTCCAGCGCACCCTCCTTCCCGGCGATCTGCCCGATCAGGACGCCGTGGAGGTGGCGGCCCGCTATCTGCCCGCGCCGGGCGGGACGGGCGGAAGCTGGTTCGATGTGATTCCCCTTCCCGGCGCCCGGGTCGCGCTGGTGGTCGGGAAGGTGGCCGGGCAGGGCCTGCACGCCGCGGCCACGATGGGCCGGCTGCGCACGGCGGTGCAGAACTTCTCGGCCCGGGACGTGCCCCCGGATGAGGTCCTCTCCCATATGGACGAGCTGGTCACCCGTTTCGACCTGGAGCACGACGCCGACGCGCACGGCACCCGTATCACGGGCGCCAGCTGCCTGTACGCGATCCACGACTCGGTGTCGGGCCATTGCACCGTGGCCCGGGCCGGCGATCCGGGAATCGCGCTGGCCCACCCCGACGGCACCGTGGACATCCCCGCGGTGCCGGCCTCCCCGCCCCTGGGCCTGGGCGGGGAGCCCTTCGAAGCGGTCGGCCTCGCACTGCCCGCCACAAGCCGCCTGGTGCTCTACACCAACGGTCTCCTCGAAGGCCACGACCGAACCACCGGCACCGGCCTGGACCTGCTGGGCCGCACCCTCGCGGCCGAGCCGGACCTCGACCCGGACGAGACCTGCCGGAGCTTGTTCCAGACCGTCCTTCCACCCCGCCCGAGCGACGATGTCGCCCTGCTGGTGGCCCGCACCCGCCTGCTCGCACCGGAGAACGTGGCCGAGTGGGATGTGCCGTCCGACCCGGCGGCGGTCGCCCCGCTGCGCGCCGCTTGTGCCCGGCAGCTACGGGCGTGGGGCCTGGAGGACGCGGTGTGCACCGCCAAGCTGATCATCAGCGAACTGACCACCAACGCCCTGCGGTACGGCGCCCCTCCCTTGCACATACGACTGCTGCGCGACCGCAGCCTGATCTGCGAGGTCTCCGACGGCAGCAGCACCGCACCCCATATGCGCCGCGCCGCGACCACCGACGAGGGCGGGCGCGGACTGTTCCTCGTCGCCCAGTTCGCCCAACGCTGGGGCACCCGCTACACCCCGCACGGCAAGGTCATCTGGGCCGAGACACCCCTGGACGGCCGCTGAGCGCGGCAGACCACGCACCGTCCCGGCAACTCCCCGCAGAGGGCGAGGAGTTGACAATCCCGGCAGAGAACCAACAGGGAAGGGCTTGGCTTTCCCCACCCCGGTGATCGAGACTGTGATCATGCACGAGGGACAGGGCCGCCAAGAGTACATCGTGACGTCCGACCCCGGGGCGGTGTCCCGCGTGCGGGCCTCCCTGCTGCGCACCCTGCCGGTGGCCGCGTGGGCCGGGGTGGCCGGCGCCGCCGTCATCATCGCGGCCATGGTTCTTCTCCTCGTCACCCTCGGTCCCAGCGCCTCCCAGCTCTGGGTGCTGGTGTTCGCCTGGCCGGCGGTGTTCTTCCTCTACGACGCCAGGCTCCGCTTCGCCGCCCTACGGCGCCTGAAGCGGACCTGGGCGGTGAAGGACGTATCCCCCGTAGCGATGCGCCTCTCCCCCGAAGGCCTGCGCTGCACCATCGACGCCGCCCCCGACCCCGTCGTCCTCCCCTGGTCCGCGATCGCCCAGGTGCGGATCACGGGCCAGGGCCTCAGCGCGGTCCGGGTCGACCTCGCCCCCGGCGTGTCCGCCACCACCCCCGGAGTCAGCGGCCTGGACCAGCCCGAGGCCCGCACGCGCATGCGACGCACCTGGAAGGGCCGAACGCGGCTGCGCTTCGCCATCTACGCCCTCCGCGAGCCCCTCAGCGACATCGACCAGGCGCTCGGCCACTTCTCGAACGGGCGCATCGGCATTCGCTGACGCGAGGGCGCGGGGCGCACCGGGCCACGTTGCGTGCTGTTCCAGGGGTGGGTTTCATGGAATGAGAGACATCCGACGGCGAGTATCAGCTGGGAACGGACCTCATGACCAAGGTCGTCCGAAACCCTGAAGGAAAGGTACGTCCGCCCAACGCTCCTTGGTACACGCTGTATCCCCGACGGGCGTTCTCCCGCTTCGGCGGTGGCATGGGCAGACGCTGGCGAACCTTCAGGACCAACCGGGAGGCGAGCCGCAGCATCCTCCCGAACCGGAGTTGGCGCGGATGACGGCCCACCTTCGGCCGTCTCGTGCGTGCTTACGCCTATGCCGGGACGGCCCTCCTCGCCCTGGCTGGCAGCGGTCATCTACGACTCGGTCAACGGGGAGAGAACCTGGTTCCACACCACGCAGCAGAGCACGTGGTTCACCACCGCCACCCGCGTCGTCGGACCGCTCCTCGCGGCTTCCCTCGTCCTGACGCTCTTCCTGATCTACTGGTACCACAAGACCAAGAAACCGCTGGTCGACAAGGCGAGATCGTCACCGCACGATCTGGTCCCCACCGCGGGAACACTCATCGACCGGATCGTCGGGCGCCGGGAGATGGTGGCGGCACTTCGCCCTCAGAGCCTGGCTCCTCCCCATGATGGTCGGCTCCGTCTCCGAGAAGTACCGCGACGAGGCGAAGGAACGGTTGGAAATCTGGCTGCAGCACCTCGCGCCCACCACCCGCCTCCGCGGCCCCGTGGTGCCTCATGCTCCGCACACCGAGCCGGACCTGCCCCTTTCGCTGGAGAACGCTCTCGCCCGGGGCTTCAAGAACGCCGCCAACCGCAGACGACGCCACCCCGACGTCTGTGACGAGACCCTCGCCTATCTCGTCAAGCAGGCCGAGAAGATGTTGACGTGCAGCCGCTGCTGGTATGCGCAGCTCACCCTGTTGCACGCTCTGTGCCTGTGGTCGCTTCCCGACGCCATCGGACGACCGCCCGGGCCGGACACGACCGAGCGGCACCGGCGGGGCCGGGCGCGGTCGGCGTCCACGGATCAGGTCCCGGTTGGAGGCACGGGCCCACCGAATCAAGGCGCCGACCCCGCGCGATCGGTAGCCCGTTGGCTTTCCACGGCGGGCACCGCATACGACACACCCACCAGTGCCCATCCCGAACACCGGGCCGACAGACTTCTGCACCCGTTCGTCGCCGAGGCCGGTGACCTGGTGACCCTGGCCCTCGAGACCGGACATCCCGAGCGGTTCCTGTGGATCGATGAGAACCGGGCCATCTACAACGTCGGCTCCAGCCCGGCCGACCCCGAGCGCTACCGCAAGCACAATCTGTGGATCGCCCCATCGGTGGGCTGGAGCACCCTGCATCCGCGGGCCCAGCGCCTGGTCGCCGACGTCCTCCTCATGCTCAATCTCACGGAGCGCAACGGTAACCCCGACGAGATCGAAGAACGTCTGAGGAGGGCCACCAAGGACATGCTTCCGCCCTGCCTCACGCATGATCGCAGCCCGCTCCACCCCGAGCACAGCGTAGGCCGGGCGGACGGCAACGAGCCCGGGGCCACCTGCCTGCCCACCTGCGACTTCCGCCTGTGCCCCTACCCTCCCAAGGGCGGCAGGACCCAGACGGAGATGGAGGAGCCCTTCTGCCGACAGCAGCAGGCGCTCCTTCACAGCCGCTTCCGCTGGCGGCCCCCTGCCGTCAGCCGCCACACGGCTCCGTGGGTGAGTATCCCCATCAGGGAGCTGCACGCCTTCTGGGAGAAGATGGCCAACCGCAACCGCGGGTCCACGGGTCAGGAACCCCGCGTCTTCTGATCCCCGGAGGGCGTCGATTCGCCGGCGGGTCGAGGGCGGCCGGCCGCGTCACCCGGCGGGCGGGAACACGGGAAAGGGCACCCGAAACGCCATGTCCGAATCCCGCCAGCTTTCCGTGTCCGAAAGACGCATGCTGGGAGCAGCGCAAGACAGAACGGCGAGAAGAAGAGAGAGACCACAGCCATGACGGTCCACACGACGATCGACAGCCCGCTCGGCGAGCTGCTGCTGGTGGGCGAGAGGTCCGCCACCGCGACGGGGGGTACCGCGCTCGTTTCCCTGTCCGTGCCCGGGCAGAAGGGCGGAGCCGTCGTCCAGGACGCCTGGAGCGATGACGCCGAGGCGTTCACCGAGATCGTCTCCCAGCTGCGCTCCTACTTCGACGGCGAGCTCACCCGCTTCGACATCGAGTGCGTCGAGGGCGGTACGGAGTTCCAGCGCAGGGTCTGGCAGGCGCTGGAGTCCATTCCGTACGGCACCACGGTCAGCTACGGCGACATCGCCCGGCAGATCGGCGCCCCGCGCACCGCGGTCCGCTCCGTCGGCACCGCGATCGGCCGCAATCCGCTGCTGGTCGTCCGGCCCTGCCACCGTGTCATCGGCGCCACTGGCGCACTGACCGGCTACGCGGGCGGGCTGGAGCGCAAGGAGCGGCTCCTAGTCCACGAAGGCGCCCTCCAGACGGCCTGAGCGCGGGCCTCGCCCCCCCGCTCGGGGCCTATGCGGGGCCTCACCTCGCCCGGTCGGGGCCCCGGCAACCCGCCGGTCGGGGCCCTGTGGGGCCTCGCACCCACCGCCGGGGCCCGTACCGCACCCTTCCCGGATCCCGGAGAACCCGGAGCACACCGATGAGCACCACGACCGACACCACACGCCTACACCAGCGCGTGGCCGCGGCCGACTGGACACAGCTGGTCGAGGAGCTGGACACCTACGGGTGCGCGCTCACGCCACGGCTGCTGACCCCCGCGCAGTGCGCCCGCGTCGCCGGGCTCTATGAGCGGGACGAGCAGTTCCGGAACACGATCGACATGGCCCGCCACCGCTTCGGCTCCGGTCAGTACCGCTACTTCACCCATGACCTGCCCGAACCGGTCGCCGAACTGCGCGCCGCGCTCTATCCGCGGCTGCTGGCCATCGCCCGTGACTGGGCGGAGCGGCTCGGACGCCCGGCGCCCTGGCCGGACAGCCTCGAGAAGTGGCTGGCCATGTGCCATGAGGCCGGGCAGGACCGCTCCGCGCAGATCCTGCTGCGATACGGCCCCGGCGACTGGAACGCCCTGCACCGGGATGTGTTCGGCGACATGGTCTTTCCGCTCCAGGTGGTGATCGGGCTGGACGCGTACGGCACGGACTACACGGGCGGGGAGTTCCTGCTGGTCGAGCAGCGGCCCCGGGCCCAGTCCCGGGGCACCACGACCGTCCTCCAGCAGGGCCACGGCCTGATCTTCACCACCCGTGACCGTCCCGTGGCCACCAAGCGCGGCTGGTCGGCCGGGGTCATGCGGCACGGGGTCAGCACGGTACGGTCCGGGCGGCGCCATGCGCTGGGGCTGGTCTTCCACGACGCCACCTGATGTCTCTAACCGCTCCCTGTCCGCGGAGAAGTCCCGTATGAACGCCCTGATCCCCCGCCCACGCCTCGAAGTGGCCCCCGGCGCCGTCCATGTGCCGGGCTGGCTCAGCCTCGAGCAGCAGCGGGAGCTGGTCATCGCCTGCCGGGGCTGGGCCACCGGCCCGGTCCCGATCCGGCATACCAAGCTGCCGCGCGGGGGCGTCATGTCGGTGCGGACGGTGTGCATCGGCTGGCACTGGCAGCCCTATGCGTACACCCGCACCGCCGACGATGTGAACGGCGCGCGGGTCGCCGAATTCCCGTACTGGATGGTCGAGTTGGGCCGTCATGCCCTGGCCGACGCATACGACGACGAGACGGCCGGTGAGGGTTACACCCCCGACACCGCACTCATCAACTTCTACGACGCCCAGGCGAAACTCGGCATGCACCAGGACAAGGACGAGCGGTCATCCGCACCGGTGGTCTCGCTCACCATCGGCGACAGCTGCGTTTTCCGCTTCGGCAACACCGAGACCCGTACCAAGCCCTATACCGACCTCGAACTCGCCTCCGGCGATCTGTTCGTCTTCGGCGGCCCCTCCCGCTACGCGTACCACGCCGTCCCCAGGATCCTGCCGGGAACCGGCGACCCGGCCACCGGACTGAAGTCCGGACGGCTGAACATCACCATGCGGGTCACCGGCCTGGCCGATCCGACGCCGTCCCGCGATCACCCCGCGCCCGCGGGCTGCTGAGCCTCGAACTCGACGGGGAGCGCGGTCAGCGAGCGGATGAACGGATTCTTGCTGTGGCCGATCTCGGAGGCGGGAACGCCCAGCCGAAGGCCGGGGAACCGCCGGACCAGGCTCTCCAGGGCGATCTGCCCCTCCACCCTGGCCAGTGGCGCACCGATGCAGTAGTGGATGCCGTGGCCGAACTGGAGATGCACGGCGGAGTCCCTGGTCAGGTCCAGCCGCTCGCCATCGGTGAAGTGTGCCGGGTCGGAGTGTGCGGCGTCCATGTCCAGGAGCACCTGGTCGCCGGCGCGGATGGGCACGGAGCCGACCTCCACGTCCTCGTTGGCGAAACGCACGACGAGGATGCCCGGCCCGGCGTGCCGGAGCAGCTCCTCCAGGCCGCGTCCGGCCAGCTCGGGGTCCTTGCGCAGCAGCTCCATCTGGTCCGGCTGGGAGAGCAGCGAGAAGACCGCGTTGCTGATGAAACTGCCGGTCAGCTCATACCCGGCGATCAGCATCATCCGGGCGGTGGCGACCACCTCGCGATGGCTGAGCCGGTCGTCCTCGTGTGCGGACATCAGATCGCTGATCAGGTCGTCCTCCGGGGCCTTCCGCCGGGCTTCGGCGAGGTCCTCCATATACGTCCACAGCTTGGCGGCGGCGTCCTGGGAACGCGCGGCGGTGTCCGGGTCCAGCGGGGGCATGAGCATCAGGTCGGCCCACTGGTGGAATTCGGTGCGGTCGGCGATGGGCACGCCGAGGAGTTCACAGATCACCTGCATGGGCAGCGGGATGGCCAGCGCGGTGACGAGATCGGCCCGGCCGTCGACGGCGATCCGGTCCAGCAGTGTGTCGGTGATCTCCTGCACCCGCGGCCGCAGGCTCTCCACCCTGCGTGTTGTGAACGCCTTGGCGAGCAGCCTGCGCAGCCGGGTGTGCTGGGGCGGATTGGTGCCGGGCAGCGTGTCCTCGAACAGCCCGCTCACCGGAGTGGTCTGGCCCTGGGAGGCGGCGTAGGCGGCGGCCGGGCTCATGCCGGGGTGTCCGAGACAGTCCCGGACGTCCTCGTAGCGGGAGACCAGCCACGCTGTGGTGCCGTTCATGGTGATCTGCCGCGGCGGGCCGTGTTTGCGCAGCTCCTCGGCGACGGTCTGCGGGTCGAGGATGCGAAGTTCTTCTTCGGGGGTGTCAGCCATGGCGGTACCACGTTCTCCTTCTGCGTCGGTGATGCCGATGCCGTGTCAGCTGTGGTGTCAGCTCTGGCTCCGGTGTCAGCTCTGGCTCCGGTGTCAGCTCTGGCTCCGGGCGGGGATGATGTAGTCGGGGTCGGCCGTCCGTGGCGGCTCGCGCCGGGCCATGGCGGCGTCGATGGCGGGCCGGAGCCGGGCCGCCTTCAGCCGTTCGGCGGTCTCATCGCGCTCCTTGAACTCGGGCATCACCTCGTTGGCGAAGAGCTCCAGCGACTCGCGGATGTGCTCGTGCCGGGTGCCGCCGCCCTGGACGAGGAAAATCGCCTGGTCCAGTCCGGCCTCCTCGTGCAGCCGCAGGAAGTCGCGTATCTGACGCGGAGTGCCCACCGCGCCCCGGGCCGGATTGCCCAATGGCATACCGGGCTTGCCGAAGGAGGAGCGGCCCATGCCGTGCTTGTCGCGGTCGCGCTGGAACTCCTCCCACAGCCGGGTGCGGCCTGGTGCGGCGGTGCCGAAGCCCGCGTAGAAGCCGAGGCCGAAGTTGAAGAACTGGACGCCGTCGACGGCACGTTCCACCGCCGTAGTCTCGTCCTCGTGGCAGAACATCGGAATGGTTGCGGCGATTTGGGCATTGACCGCGAACCCGGCGGGCACGCAGTCCGCCGACTCGATGCCCGAGTAGTAGGCGTCGACCCACTTCTTGGTCTCCGCCGGTCCGAAGAAGGAGAAGTTCAGCGCACCGAGGCCCTTGGTGGCCGCGATGCGGATCGCATCCCGGTTTCCGCAGGCCATCCACATCGGCGGATGTGGCTTCTGCCGCGGCTTGGGCAGCACATTGCGGATTGGAGCGGACACATACTTCCCCTCGCACCCGGCGAAGGGCTCCTCGACGAACATACGGGCGACGGCGTCCACCGCCTCCGCCCACTGGTCCCGTTTGACGGAGCGCTCCACGCCGAAGCCGCCCAGCTCGGTGGGGGTGGTGGACTCGCCCGTGCCGAAGTCCACACGTCCGTCGGAGAGCAGATCCAGCGTGGCGATCCGCTCGGCGACCCGTGCCGTCGGATTGAACCCCGGGGGCATCAGGGCGACCGCGTGGCCGATGCGGATGCGGCTGGTGCGCTGACTGACCGCGCCGAGGAACACCTCCGGCGCGGACATGTGCGAGTACTCCTCCAGGAAGTGGTGCTCAGGGCACCACACGTGGTCGAAGCCGAGGCGGTCGGCCAGCTCGATCTCCTCCAACATCTCCTTGAACAGGCGGTGTTCGGAGTCCTGGGTCCAGGGGCGGGGCAGCTGGGCCCCGTACAGCAAGCCGAATTTCATGGCGCATCATCACTCTCATCTGCTGGTCGTCGGCGGCGGGCCGGGTCGGACCGCCGGCCGGGA